>DASUZQ010000201.1:0-3052 GCA_036376815.1 Methyloceanibacter sp.
GACAAGCCTTTTCAGTAGCCCGCGCCGGCGTTGGAATGCCGGTAGAGACCAAAAAAGCCCGATCCGTCGTTGCTTTAAGTCGCGTCCCCCGTTGAGAGCGGGGTGCGCCGGTTCGCCTCCGGCTGCCAGTCACGGTTGCAAGGGGTGGTGAGACCTTCAACGGCATCTCTGGAGAGAGATGCTGGCCGCCTGTTGTGCGACCCTCGGTTCTTCCATCCCTTGGCGGCTGTCCGGCCTCTTGTCCGGATACCTACCGACTGACACACGACCACAGGCACGTGCGAAATTGGGCAAGTGTCGAAATAAGCGCTTTGAGTCCGCTTCGCAACAATTTTTTTTGGGTGAGGGGAAATTTCCCTAACGCGAGCTTTCTCTCACCTGTGTCGAGCGCTTCGCACGCTGAAGATGAACAGGCGTTAAGATTTTTAGAGCTGTCGCGCGAGCCGACGCGAGAGCTCAAGCGAGTGAAGTTGTGCCTGCAGCACAGCGCTTTCTTGAATCGCGCTGGTCAGCCGCGGCGCGTGAACGGCTCGACGCGCTGGGCGCCGCGGATGAAGGCCACCATGATGAGGACGCCGATGCCGAACAGCACGGCCTGGACGATATGCGCCCACGTCTCCTGGGTGAAGGGCAGATAGAGGCTCTCCGGCGGCAACAGAATCGCGAGCGCCCAGCCGCCGGCGAAGGCCGCGCCGAACACCTCGGCGCCGATCAGGATCGCGGCGCTGATGACGGTGATGACGCTCTGCCAGGCGATCTGGCGGGGGGCGGTCGAGGGGGCTTGCGTGCTCATCATCTGGTCCTTTGTGCGGGCGGCAATCTCTCCGAAAAGGCCGCTTCTTACAAGCGCAAAAGGCGCAAAATTGCCGCATCGCGTGCTATAGAATCCCCCGTAAATTTGCGGCGAAAACGGGATTTTTGTGATGTCTGAAACCCTCGCGACAACAGCCCTCTCGAACGCGCAGGACAACCCGCTGCTGCGGCCGTGGCAGACGCCGTTCGAGACCCCGCCCTTCGACGAAATCAGGCCCGAGCACTTCCTGCCGGCCTTCGAGCAGGCCTTCGCCGACCACTCGGCCGAGGTCACCGCCATCACCCATGATCCGGCGACGCCCGACTTCGCCAACACCATCACGGCGCTGGAGCGCTCCGGCAAGCTGCTCTCCAAGGTCTCTTCCGTCTTCTACGACCTGGTCTCGGCCCACTCCAATCCGGAGATCCTGGCGATCGACAAGGAGGTCTCGCCCCGGATGGCACGGCACTGGAATCCGATCATGATGAACGCCGTGCTGTTCGGCCGGATCGCCATGCTGCACGAGAACCGCAAGGACCTCGGCCTGACCGGCGAGGAGATGCGCTTGCTGGAGCGGACCTATACGCGCTTCCACCGCGCCGGCGCCGGGCTCGATGAGTCCGCAAAAGCCCGGATGGCCGAGATGAATGAGCGCCTCGCCCATCTTGGCACCGGCTTCAGCCACCATCTGCTCGGCGACGAGCAGGAATGGTTCATGGAGCTCGGCGAGGAGGACCTTTCGGGCCTGCCCGACAGCTTCGTTGCCTCCGCCAAGGCGGCGGCCGAGGAGCGCGGCATGGCCGGCAAGGCCATCGTGACGCTGGCGCGCTCGGCGGTCGAAACGTTCCTGAAAACCTCCGCCCGCCGCGACCTGCGCGAAAAGGTGTTCAAGGCCTTCGCCGCCCGCGGCGACAATGGCAATGCCAACGACAACAACGAGACCATCGTCGAGATCCTGGCGCTGCGCGAGGAGAGCGCCCGCATCCTGGGCTTCCCGACCTACGCTGCCTACCGGCTCGAGGATTCCATGGCCAAGACGCCGGAGGCCGTGCGCGGCCTGCTGGAGCGGGTCTGGAAGCCGGCGCGAGAGCGGGCACTGGCCGATCGCGACGCCCTGCAGGGGCTGATCGCGGAGGAGGGCGGCAATTTCACGCTCGCCCCCTGGGACTGGCGCTACTACGCCGAGAAGCTGCGGCAGGCCAAAGCCAACTTCGACGACGCCGCTATCAAGCCCTACCTCGTGCTCGACCACATGATCGAGGCCGCCTTCGACTGCGCCACCCGCCTGTTCGGCATCACCTTCACCGAGCGCAAGGACATCCCGGTCTGGCATCCGGACGTCCGGGTCTGGGAAGTCAGGGACCGCGACGGAAACCACAAAGCGCTGTTCTATGGCGACTACTTCGCACGGCCCTCAAAGCGCTCCGGCGCCTGGATGACCTCGCTGCGCGATCAGCAGAAGCTCGACGGCGCCATTGCGCCGCTGATCATCAATGTCTGCAATTTCGCCAAGGGGGCCGATGGGGCGCCCTCGCTGCTCTCGCCGGACGATGCGCGCACGCTGTTCCACGAGCTCGGCCACGGCCTGCACGGCATGCTGTCCAACGTCACCTATCCCTCGCTGTCGGGCACCTCGGTCTTCACCGATTTCGTCGAGCTGCCCTCGCAGCTCTATGAGCACTGGCAGGAGCGGCCCGAGGTGCTGCAGCGCTTTGCCAGGCACTACCAGACCGGCGAGCCGCTGCCGGACGACCTCCTGCAGCGGTTCCTCGCCGCGCGCAAGTTCAACCAGGGCTTTGCCACTGTGGAGTTTGTCTCCTCGGCGCTGCTCGACCTCGAGTTTCACACCCAGCCGGCCTCCGCGAGCCGCGACGTCCGCGCGTTCGAGCAGGCGGAACTGGAGAAGATCGGCATGCCCGCCGAGATCGTGCTGCGGCACCGGCCGACCCAGTTTGGCCATATCTTCTCCGGCGACCACTATGCGTCGGGCTATTACAGCTACATGTGGTCGGAGGTGATGGATGCGGACGCCTTCGGCGCCTTCGAGGAGGCCGGCGACATCTTCGATCCCGCCACCGCGAAGCGGCTGCATGACGATATTTATTCCTCCGGCGGCTCGCGCGACCCCGAGGAAGCGTATATTGCGTTCCGTGGCCGCGAGCCGGAGCCCGACGCGTTGCTCCGCCGGCGTGGCCTGCTGGAAACGCCTGAGGCAGCCTGATTTGAAAACGATGATCTATAGACTGGTGGCGCTGCTCG
>DASUZQ010000202.1:0-6290 GCA_036376815.1 Methyloceanibacter sp.
CTGGTGGCAGCGTTAGCCTTTGACGGTGAAGGGACCGATGACGCTCCGGCTGCGCAATCTCCTCCGGTAGGAGCCACAGCCGCAGCGTCGTCCGCTCTCACTTTCTTGAGATGAGACCGGGCAAAACTGTCACGTTGTCGCCGCATTCAAACGCCAATCAAGTGACGTTTACGGCAAAGGCATGGTTTGAGGCGACAGGCCTTTTGCGCCGTCCCGACGCTGGAGGGTGAGCCAGCATCTTGGGCCCAGACCGGCAAGACCATACCGTCAAGCGAAATGATGCCTGTTCCGGCCCCCCGCACTAGCTCCTGGCAAAGCCTTCGCCGCGCAGCCGTCGGCGGCCTCATCGTTTCCCTGGTCAGCGCGACAACCGCGGATGCCGCGGGCATGATCCGCGATGCCGAGACGGAAAGCTTGATCAAGACCTATGCCAAGCCGATCTTCAACGCCGCCGGATTGAGCGGACAGGCGGTCGACATCCACATCATCAACGACCGCGCCTTCAACGCCTTCGTCGTCGACGGACACAACATGTTCATCCACGCCGGCGCGCTGATGGATGCGAAGACTCCCAATCAGATCATCGGCGTGATTGCGCATGAAAGCGGCCATATCACCGGCGGTCATCTCGCCAGGCTGAGAAACCAAATCTCGAAGGCGAAATCCGCCGCGTTGATGCTCCAGCTGCTCGGGCTTGCCGCCATGGCGGCGGGCGCAGTCGCGGGCGCCGGCGAGATTGGGCAACTCGGCATGGGCGCAGCCTATGGCGGAACCGACGCCGCGTTGCGCATGGTGCTCGCCTACCGGCAGGACGAAGAGTCCTCGGCCGACCAGGCTGCCGTCACCTTTCTCAATGCCACCCACCAATCCGCGCGCGGCCTGCTCGAGACCTTGGAGTTCATGAACTCAAAGCTGTTCGGCGTGCAGGGCATCAATCCCTACCTGCAATCTCACCCGCTCCCCCCGCAGCGTCTCGCCCAGCTTCGCTCGCTGGCCGAGGCGAGCCCGTATTTCGACGTCAAGGACCCGCCCGAGCTTCAGGTCCGGCATGACCTGGTGAAGGCCAAGCTGTTCGGCTTTCTCGATGAGCCGGAGACGACGTTCAACCGCTACCCCTCGACGGATCGCTCGCTTCCCGCGGCCTATGCGCGCGCCATCGCCACCTATCGCAAGTCGGGGGCGCAGGCCGCGCTGCCCCAGCTCGATGCCCTGATCGCCGCCAAGCCCGATTGGCCGTATTTCTACGAGATCAAGGGTCAGTTCCTGTTCGAGAGCGGCAATGCCGCCGACGCCATTGCGCCGCTGCAGAAGGCAGTGGCGCTTGCGCCCGAAGAGTCGCTCATCCGCATCTTGCTGGCCCAGTCGATGCTCGCCTTGCCGGGCATGAAGAACGTAGACGACGCCATTTCAAATTTGCGCACCGCGCTTGCCCGCGAGACGGACTCGGCGACTGGCTACCGCCAGCTGGCGTTGGCTTACGGCCGCAAGGGCGACGCCGCCAAGGCGGAAGGGGCGAGGCGGCAATATCTGGCCCAAGCCGAGCTTGCGTCGGCGGAGGCCTATTTCTATGAAGGACGGCTGAAACTCGCCAAGGAGCAGGCCAAACGCGCCAAGGCCGGATTCGTCGACGGCACGCCAAACTGGCTTCGGGCCGATGATATACTCGCCTTCCAGGTGCCGACCACCGATTGAGCTATTCCCCCCGGAGAACCAAAAACATGAACCTCAGAAAAGTCTTCTTCAATGTGGCCGTGGCCGCCGCGGTCGCCGCCGTGACGGCGGCCGGCACGAGCTATCTCGTCCTCCGCTACGCCCCGGCAGGCAAGCTCGCCGGCGCTTCGGGGCCGATCGCGGCCGACCAGGCCCGCGTCGAAGGCATCTTGCGCGACTACCTCACCAAGAACCCTGAGATCCTCGTCGAGATGACCACCGAGCTCGACAAGCGCCAGGCCGAAGAGCAGGCCACGCAGCAGAAAAAGGCGATCTCCGACAATGCCGAGGCGATCTTTCGCTCGCCGATGGCCCACGTTGCCGGCAATCCCGGCGGGGATGTGAGCGTGGTCGAGTTCTTCGACTACAACTGCGGATATTGCCGCCGCGCCCTGCCCGACGTGGTCAAGCTCGTCAACGGCGACGGCAAGATTCGCCTAGTGCTCAAGGAATTGCCGATTTTCGGTGAGGATTCAGAGGCTGCCGCCAAGCTTGCCCTCGCTTCCGACAAGCAGGGCAAATATTTCGAGATGCACCAGAAGCTGTTCTCAGAGCCGGGCAAGGCCGACAAGGAGAAGGCCTTGCGGATCGCCAAGGAGCTTGGGATCGACGTCGACAAGCTGCAAAAGGACGCCGAGGACCCCGACATCAAGAAGTCGTTGGACCAGGCCAAGGACCTTGCCCAAAAGCTCAATCTGCAAGGCACGCCGCTCTACCTGATCGGGGATCGCGTGATCCCCGGAGCCCCTGACGATCTCTTCGATCAGCTCAAGAAGAATGTCGCCGAGGTCAGGGAGAAGGGCTGCGCAAGCACCTGTTAACGGTCCTCGATTGGCGGTAACCGGGCGTTTCCGGCTTTTTGCTAGACCCAGGAAAAGCTGTTAAAGGGGCGCGGCCGCTCACCCTCGCGCCTGTCTCACGCCATGACCAAACCGATCTATGTCCTGAACGGTCCCAATCTGAACCTGCTCGGGTCGCGGGAGCCGCAGGTCTATGGCAGCGAGACCTTGGAGGACGTGCGGGCGCGGTGCGAGCGGAAGGCGGCCAAATTGGGCTTTGCCATCGACTTCCGGCAGAGCAATCATGAGGGCGAGCTGGTGGCCTGGATTCAGGAGGCAAAGGAGAAAGCGGCGGGGCTGATCGTCAATGCCGGCGCCTTCACTCATAGCTCGATCGCCATGCTCGACGCTTTGCTCGCCACTGAGCTTCCCTGCGTGGAGGTGCATCTGTCCAACATCTTCCGGCGCGAGAGCTTTCGCCACAATTCCTATATTTCCAAGGGCGCCAAAGGCGTGATCTGCGGGTTCGGGCCTCTCGGCTATGAGCTTGCCATCGAGGCCTTGGCTGCCTCGCTTGAACCGAAGAAGGCTCGATGATGGCCGAGGAGCGCAAGGCGGTGACCAAAAAGGAAGGGACCTTCGACAAGGACCTCATCCGCGAGCTTGCCGAGCTGCTCGAGGAAACCGGTCTCACCGAGATCGAAATCGAGCATGAGGGCAAGCGCGTGCGCGTCGCACGCACGGTCACGGTCGGAGCGAGCGCATCCTCCATCGATGCCGGCCGTGCGCCGCGCGAGGCAGGCGAGCGGGGGGCCAAGGAAGATCACCACCCGGGCACGGTGCACTCTCCCATGGTCGGCACCGCCTATCGCTCGCCGGAGCCTGGCGCCCCGCCTTTCGTCGAAGCCGGCACCAAGGTCACGGCGGGCCAGACCATCCTCATCATCGAGGCCATGAAGACCATGAACCACATCCCGGCCCCCCATGCCGGCACCGTGCTCGCCGTCCTCGTCGATGACGGCCAGCCCGTCGAATATGCCGAGCCGCTCGCGGTCATCGAGAGGGGCTAAGCGCTTCTCGGCATGTTCGACAAGATCCTGATCGCCAACCGGGGAGAGATCGCGCTTCGCATCGAACGTGCCTGCAAGGAGCTCGGTATCGCTACCGTTGCGGTGCATTCGACCGCAGACGCCGACGCCATGCATGTGCGCCTTGCCGATGAGAGCGTGTGCATCGGCGGTCCTCCGGCAAAGGACAGCTATCTCAATATTCCTCAGATCGTCTCGGCCTGCGAGATCACCGGCGCAGACGCCGTGCATCCCGGCTATGGCTTCCTCGCCGAGAATGCCCGCTTCGCCGAGATTCTCGAAGAGCACGAAATCACCTTCATCGGACCGAGTGCTGAGCATGTCAGGCTCATGGGCAACAAGATCGAAGCCAAGGAGACTGCTAAGACGCTCGGCCTGCCGCTCGTTCCAGGCTCCGAGGGCTCGATCACTAATCTTGAGCAGGCGAAGAAGATCGCGGCCGACATCGGCTATCCGGTCCTGGTCAAGGCTGCGGCGGGAGGCGGCGGCCGCGGCATGAAGGTCGCCCATGTCGAGGAGGAGCTCGATGCGGCGCTGGCCACGGCGCGCATCGAGGCCAAGACCGCCTTCGGCGACGACACCGTCTATCTCGAGAAATATCTTGCCCATCCCCGCCACATCGAGGTCCAGGTGCTGGGAGATGGTCTCGGCAACGCTATCCATCTCGGCGAGCGCGACTGCTCGATCCAGAGGCGGCACCAAAAGCTGTGGGAAGAGGCGCCCTCGCCTGCACTGAATGACGGCGAGCGGGCCAAGATCGGCGAGACCGTGGCGAAAGCCATGCGCGAGCTGCGCTATCGCGGTGTAGGCACCGTCGAGTTCCTGTACGAGGGTGGCGAGTTCTATTTCATCGAGATGAACACGCGCCTGCAGGTCGAGCATACCGTCACCGAGATGATCACCGGCATCGATCTCGTCATCGAGCAGATCCGCATCGCCGCCGGCGCGCCGTTGACCCTCAAGCAAGAGGACATCCGCTTCAACGGGCACGCCATCGAGTGCCGGATCAACGCCGAAGACCCCCGCACCTTCCGCCCCTCACCCGGGAAAATTACCCATTTCCATCCCCCGGGCGGCCTAGGGGTCCGTGTCGATTCAGGCGCGTATGCCGGCTACACGATCCCGCCTTACTACGATAGCCTGATCGGCAAGCTGATCGTGCATGCGCGCACCCGCAACGAATGCCTGATGCGGCTCAAGCGTGCGCTCGGCGAATTCGTGGTCGACGGCATCGACACCACGATCCCGCTGTTCAAAGCTTTGATTGCCGAGCCTGACATCGCCGACGGACAATATGATATCCATTGGCTGGAGAACTATCTGGCGTAACGCTTGCACGGACCCGTCTCGAGAGACCCCATGACCTCCATCGACGACGTCATGATCGAGATCACGCCGCAGGTGCTGCTCAAGGCCTATGCCTGCGGCATCTTTCCCATGGCGGAAAGCGCCGATGACAACGCCCTTTACTGGATCGAGCCCGAGCGCCGCGGCATCCTGCCGCTCGACCGCGTGCATGTGCCGCGAAGGCTTGCCCGCACCATCAGACAAGGCGGCTTCGAGGTCAAAATCGACAACGATTTTGACGCCGTGATCGATGGTTGTGCCGCACCGCGAGCCGGGCGGCGGAGCACCTGGATCAACGGGCGCATCCGCAACCTGTATGCCGAGCTGTTTGCCATGAGGCATTGCCATACGGTCGAAGTGTGGGACGGCGGCGAGTTGATCGGAGGACTCTATGGCGTGCATCTCGGCCGGGCGTTTTTCGGCGAGAGCATGTTCTCGAAGGCCCGCGATGCGAGCAAGATCGCGCTCGTCTATCTCGTCGCTCGCCTCAAATTCGGCGGCTTCGAACTGCTCGACACGCAGTTTCTGACCGGTCACCTCGCCCGTTTCGGAGCGATCGAGGTTGGACGCGCTGAGTTTCAGCGGCTGCTCGAAGCTGCGCTTTACTGCCCGAAGATGGGGAACGTCGAGGGCGGCGGAGCAGGCTTGGGCCGCGGCGGCCGCTTGGGAGGAGCTGCCGGAGCCGCTGCCGGAGCCTGGGCGGCTGCTGGGGCCGGAGCGGGAGCCGAGGCTGGTTTAGCCGCCGGAGCAGGTTTGGGTGGCGGCGGCGGGGCCGCTTCTGCGGCGGTCGGCGCCGGCGCCTCAGGAGCCGGAGCCGCAGCGGCGGGTGCCTCAGCTGCCGGTGCCTCGGCGGCAGGCGCGGCAGGCGCCGCTGCATTCTGCTCGCTTCCGGCAGGAGCGACCGGCTCGTTCGTCTTGCAGTTGGTAAGCCAGACGTCGAACACCGGGTGCTCCACGGCGTGAAGGCCGGGGCTATCGGCGAACATCCAGCCGGTAAAGATGCGCTCGACCTCTCCGGTGAGCTTGATCTCATCAACCTCGACGAAGGAGTCGGTGTGTGGCGGCTCGGTTGGCGGCCGGGTATTGCAAACCCGCGGCGTCACTTTCAGCGCACCGAACTGCACCGTCTGGTTGATTGGAATTTCGAGATGCGAGATGCGCCCCGTCACCTTGTCGAGAGCGGCAAATACGGCGATCTGGTTCTGGATGGTGTCGGCACGTGCAGCGGATGCGCCAAGCGCGGCGACAAGACCGAACAGCAGAGCTAGATGGGCGCAAGCCGCTTCAGGCCGTTGCATCATGCCTAGCACCCTCTGAACCGGGTCGCGCGTCCTCACGCCGGCGCTCCCCTGGTAGGCAAAGGCCT
>DASUZQ010000203.1:0-4240 GCA_036376815.1 Methyloceanibacter sp.
ACCGCGATGCCCACGCCCTCGCCGAAATATTTGGCGTCGAAATAGGGACCGCCGCGGAACTCGCAGCACCCGTCGCTGGTCACGCCGTTGAGCCAGAAGGTGAGCCCGATGCCGTCGCCGAACACGAGATCGGCCTGGCCATCTTTCAGCGCCATCTGCGCTTCGTCGGCGCTGTCGAACGGCACGACTTGAGCGGTCGGGAAATACTGTTTGAGGAAGGCCTCATGCCCGGTCCCGCGCGCCACGGCAACCTTCTTGCCCTCGATGGTTTCGGGGCGAATGTCCTTGAAGTCGCTCTCCTTGCGCGTCACGAAGCGCGCCGGCGTCGCGTAGTAGCGGCTGGTGAAATCGGCCTTGGTGAGAGCCTCGGCATCGATGCGGATCGAGGCGATGGCCGCGTCGGCCTCACCGTTATCGAGATCGGTGTAGAGATCCTCCCACTCCACCGGCCTGATGTCGCACTCGACCCCGATCGCTTCGCAAATGGCGCGGGCGAGGTCGACGTTGAAGCCGGTCAGCACGCCCTCCTCGTCGAAATATTGGAAGGGCGGATAGTCGCT
Source organism: Methyloceanibacter sp. (assembly GCA_036376815.1). Lineage (GTDB taxonomy): Bacteria > Pseudomonadota > Alphaproteobacteria > Rhizobiales > Methyloligellaceae > Methyloceanibacter. The sequence continues at coordinate 561 of DASUZQ010000203.1, forward strand.
GTCGGTGATGAAGCGAATCCGGTCGAGATGAATTTCAGGCTTGGGGCGAAGCGCATCGCCCTGCCAGGCATCGGGGACGATCTCGCTCCTGGTCTGGGCCGAGGCCGGCAGGGTGGCGGCGGCGAGTGCGAGAGCCACGGCGATAGCGGCCAGCGCCCTCACAGTTTTGCCCCTCGACTCAATCGTGCCGCATTGGTTCACGGCACTTTTCTACTTTGCCCTGAAACGCGTTGCTAGATGAGATCGCACAGCCGGTGATTGTACAGTACAGCTATATACTATTCTAAGTAGATTTTATGAAGATGTTGATTATTTTGGTTGAATATTGCGCCGGTTCCACAACTTCCAAATACTCGTGGAAAAGTTGTGGGGGGCGGTCGCGTGCGGCAGGGCAATCTTGCGCGTCATGCTGAAAGCGTTTGGGCGCAACACGCCGACGCGTCCCCACTCTCCGCATCCGACTACTCCTTTCTGCTTGAACATTTCGTCGACCGCGCGACGCTGCATCGTGCCGAGGCGCTCGCCAAGAAATAGGGCGTGCTGCCTCACGCGGTGATGATCGCCAACGGCTGGCTCAGGGCCTCCGACTATTACCGGGCTTTGGCGCAGGCCTGCGGCGTTCCCTTCCGCGGCGAAATCAGACCTCACGAAGTCACGGCGCCGGCTTCGTTGAAGAGTCCGCGCGAATGTCTTGCCCGCGGCTTGCTCAAGGACCGTGCGAGAGGAGGCAGCTATGTCTTCGCGCCAGAGAAATTGCGGCCGAACGCGGTCCAGGAGGTGATTGCCGGGCTTGCGCCGCATCGCCTGTCGCTCGCCTCACCCGATACGTTGAGGCAGGCGGTCTGCGGCCATTTTGCGGGAAACCTTGCGTCGGCTTCGGTCGATGGCCTCCATGCGCGCTTTCCGGACCGGAGCGCCAAAGCAAGCCTCGCCATCTGGCAGCGCGTCTCGCTCTTCTTGCTCATCGCGGGCTTTGGGCTCGCGCTCGTCCTCCAGGCACAGCCCGCCTTCCGCGCGCTTTCGCTTGCGCTCGTTTTCATCTTCCTGCCCGTGATCGCGCTTCGCGTCTTCGCCGCGTACGATCTGTTGCGCCGGGCACCTTCGAAGCCTGCCCAGCAGCGCATTCCGGATGCCGAACTGCCGCTCTACACCATCCTCGTGCCGCTCTACCGCGAGGCCAATATGCTCGCCCCGCTTACCGCGGCGCTCGCGCGCCTCGACTATCCGGGGGCGAAGCTCGACATCAAGCTGATCCTGGAAGCAGTCGACGTCGAGACGATCGCGGTGGCGCGCGCCTCACGCTCCCGGGCAATGTCGAGATCGTGGTGGTGCCGGACCTTCACCCGCGCACCAAGCCAAAGGCGCTCAATTATGCGCTGCCGCTCGCCCGCGGCGAATATCTCGTCATCTATGACGCCGAGGACCGGCCTGAGCGCGATCAGTTGCGCAAAGCCCTCGCCGCGTTCCAGGAGGGGCCGCCCAATCTTGCCTGCCTCCAGGCGAAGCTCAATCTCTACAACGCCAGCGACAACGGGCTCACCCGCCAATTCACCATCGAATACGACGCGCTGTTCGAGGGGCTCCTGCCGGCACTCGACCGCTTGCAGCTCCCCATCCCGCTCGGCGGGACCTCGAATCATTTCCGCGTATCGGCGCTCAAATGGCTGATGGCCTGGGACCCCTTCAACGTGACCGAGGACGCCGACCTCGGCACGAGGCTCGCGCGGAGCCGTTACCGCTGCCGGGTGCTCGACTCGACGACCTTCGAGGAGGCGCCGCCGCGGCTCTCATCCTGGTTCCCGCAGCGCACGCGCTGGATCAAGGGCTATATGCAAACGTGGTTCGTGCATATGCGGCAGCCGGCGAGGCTGTGGCGCGAGCTTGGGGCGGCGGGCTTCTTGGGCTTCCAGGTCATGATCGGAGGCACGGTGCTGTCGGCCCTGGTGCATCCCTGGTTTTATGCGCTTGCCGCCTTTCGACCTCGCGCACGGCGCCTTCCTGGCTTGGCCGCAAGGATGGCTCGGACTGCCGTTCTGGCTCCTCGCCTCGCTCGGCCTCGGAACGGGCTATCTCGCTTCGATGGCGCTTGGCTTCTTGGCGCTGAAGCGCCGCGGCGCGCGGGAGCTGCTCAGCCAAGTGCCGCTGATGCCGGTCTATTGGTTGCTGATCTCAGGCGCGGCCTATCGCGCCGCCTGGCAGTTCGCGACCGACCGCTTCACCTGGGAGAAGACCGCGCACGGGCTTAGTCACGGCACGAAGAGAGCCGCGACGCCTTCGCCCCACGCGATGCTGCAGCGCAGGCTCAAGCCGGCTACGCGCGAGCGTGCCGTGAATACTGCGAGAGCACGCGGTCAATAACCTGCTTGGCCTCGACCAGCGCCTCTTCCTTCTGCATCACCAATGTCTGCAGGGTCGATCGCGCCAACAGCGGCAGGTCGGCTCTGGTGGGATGAATACCCACGCACCAACCCGACCACTGACGTTGGGGCAAGATATCGTAACCGCGATAATGCCAGGGTTCCGTCGTCGCCATTTGAGTGGGCCTCGCACGCTAGGTGGAACCCCCCGACGGATTCAATTTAGCGCAATTTTAACGGCGGCTAAAGCCCCTCAAAAGAAGAAGCCCCGTCACGGGGGGTCAACGGGGCTTCAAGGAGTCCAACTCCTGCTAGGAGTGGCGGAAAGCGAGGGAAACTCACCGCCACAGCCTTCTGGTTAACATCATCGCTCAGCCGTGCGACGGGAGCGGCGGTAGCAGCCAGGCGTCCCTTTGGAGGTACCCCGATCTAAGCGGCGGCAGGCATCCATGCCGGCCGCGGCCACACCACCGGGAACTGCGCGCAATCGAGTGGATCGCCGTCTTTCAGCTGGTGGTGGAAGTGGGCTTGCGCCGGCGCGTAAGGCCTGAACTTGAAACGGATGTCGTCCCCGCAATAGCGCAAGGAGGCAGCGCGGCGCGTCTGCCGCAAGGTGGCGTTGCCGGCCGAGCCATGCACCGTCAAATGATGATGCACCAGCATGTCGCCGGGCTCGAGCTCGTAGCTGACGATGTCGTACTGCTCCTCGTGGCCGTCAATGTCGGGGAGGACTTCGCCGTCGGCGCCGGGAAATGCCATCTGCGAGACGAACACGTTGGGTTTGAAGAAGCCCCAGCGATGCGAGCCGCGCACATAGCGGATGGTGCCGCTGTTGAAGCTCACCGGATCGACCGGGATCCACATGGTGCAGGCCTGATCCCCTTCGAAATGGAAGTAGGAGCTGTCCTGATGATAGGCCGTGCGCTCGGAGGTCTTTGGCTGCTTCACGAAGACCTGGTCGTCGTAGAAGTTGATCTTGCGCGATTGCAGGAGTGCTGCGGCGATCTCAGGGCACTCGCCAAGCAGCGCGAAGGCGCGGAAGTTCATGTCCTTGGCGGCAACGCCCGAATCGAGCAGGAAGCTGCCCTTGCTCTTCGGCGCCTCGCCCGGGCTCTCGCGGAGGAGCGGCTTGCCGGAAGCCTTGATCGCCTGGCCCAGAGCCTCGACGTCATACTGCTTGCCCGATTGGGCTTTCAGCGTCGCCTGGTCGTCTCTGGCGATAGCATCGACAATCGCGGTAAGATTGTACCCGCCATAGCTCTGATCGAGCGATGCCGTCGCCGTCTCGATCGCATCCTCGATGGACTTGATCGAGTCCCTGGA
>DASUZQ010000204.1:0-5606 GCA_036376815.1 Methyloceanibacter sp.
GTCGAGCCGCGGGCTGCACCTGGAGCGAGGAAAGCGGATGGGATCCTTACTGTTAGCCTTGACGTTTCTCGCAGCGCTCGGCTCAGGCCTTATTGGCGGGTTTTTTCTCGCCTTCTCGGCATGCGTCATGGCGGCACTTGGGCGCGTCCCGCCGGCATCGGGCATCTCCGCCATGCAATCGGTCAATGTCGTGGTGTTGAACCCGGTGTTTCTGGGAACCTTCTTTGGAACGGCCGCGCTCTCTCTCGTGCTCGCCGTCGCGAGCCTCATGAACTGGGCCGAGCCTGGCGCCTTCTATTTGCTCGTAGGCAGCCTGCTCTACCTCGTGGGCTCCATTCTCGTGACCATGATCTGCAACGTGCCGCTCAACGATAGGCTCGCCGCCGTCAAGCCTGACAGCGCCGAGGGCAAGGCGGTTTGGACGCATTACCTGTCGGTGTGGACGGCCTGGAACCACGTGCGCACCGTAGCGTCGCTCGCCGCGGCTTCATGCTTCATTCTCGCCTTCGCCACGCAGTGGAGCTAGGCCGGAAGCGCCTCGATCACGCAGGTCGGCGTCGGCGTGGTCACGATGCGCTCGAGCTTGAGCCCTGCCGAGGAAAACAGCTCGGCGAACTCGCGCGGCGTGCGCTCCTTGCCGCCGACCGTCATCACCAGCATCTCGATATCGAGCATCTTGGCCGGCGTCGGGCCCGGCTCCTCCGGCATGACCTGCTCGCAGACAAGCACGCGGCCATGCGGAGGCAACTCCGCGCGGATCAGCCGCAGGATATTGCGGCAATGCTCATCGCTCCAATCGTGGATGATGTGCTTCATCATATAGGCGTCGCATCCTTGCGGCACGCGCTCGAAGAAGCTTCCAGCCTCGACGCGCAACCGGCCGCCGCAGGAGGCGAGACGATCCTCCGGCACGCCGGCGACCACCTCGGGAAGATCGAACAGCACGCCCTGTATCGCAGGGTATTTTTGCAGGACCGAGGCAAGCAGGAGCCCGTGCCCTCCGCCAAGATCAGCAAGACGCTCGATGCCGGAGAAATCGTAAGATGCAAGGATCGATTGGGCCGCGATGGCCGAGCCGCCGCTCATCGCCCGCTGGAAGGTCTCGGCCTGCTCTGGGCGCTCGGCGAACAGATCGAAGATCGGCTTGCCGTAAGCCATGGTGATGCCGTCCTGGCCGGTGCGGATGCAGTCGGCCATATGGACGTAGGCGCGCATCGACGGCTCGTCGCCGAGCATCATCGCCATGTAGCGCATTGAGCCTGGGACGTCGGTTCTGAGCAGCGCGCCGAGCGGGGTCAGAGCGAATTTGCCTCCTGGCTCCTGGCTGAACACACCAAAGCTTGCCAGCATGCGCATCACGCGGAAGAGCGATGGGGCATGGGCGCCAACCTTCGTTGCCAGTACCTCCGCCGAAACCGGCTCATCGCCCATGTGATCGGCGACACCAAGCCGTGCCAGCGCCGACAGCGACGCCGTGAGCTGCTTGGCGAACAGGAACTGCGACATGACCCTCTGCGGAGGGATCGGGGCTTGGGCCGGTGCGTTGGTCATGCGGCTCTCCTTGCAAAGTCTTGAGACGAATTCGTGACCGCCGTCCTAAATCAAGGCCGGGGCTTTTCCTTGGCCAACAGCTCCTCGACCTTCGGCAGGATGCCGTCGACGATGCGCGCCACGCCTTCGGCGTTGGGATGCATACCGTCGCCGAGCGTGTATTTGTTGTCGAGCGCCACGCCGTCGAGGAAGAAGGGATAGAGGATGAGATCGTAGCGCTGGGCGAGGTCGGCATAGAGCGTCCTGAACTGTTCGACATACTCCTTGCCGAGATTGGGCGGCGCTTCCATGCCGGCGAGCAGGATGGGCAGCCCGCGGGCTTTCAGCTCGGTGATGATCTTCTCGAGTGTCGCCTTGGTCGCTACCGGATCAAGCCCCTGCAACGCGTCGTTGGCGCCGAGCTCGATGATCACGGCGCTCGCATCGTCGGGCATGGCCCAATCGAGCCTGGCGAGCCCGGCCGACGCCGTGTCGCCCGACACGCCGGCATTGATCACCTTCACCTCCTGGCCGCGTGCCTTCAATGCCCGCTCGAGCTGGGCGGGGAAGGCATCCTTCTCCGGCAGGCCGAGCCCGGCGGTCAAACTGTCGCCGAAAGCGACGATCACCGGCGTTGCTGCCGCCGCCTGACCACCGGACAGCCCTGACGCGGCAAGCAGCATCCCTGCGGCAACAACGGCGGTAGCAAGCGCGCCTCGCTTCATCTTTTGGACCTCTTTGCCCTTCTTTATTACATCCTGCCGTGCCATGTCAGGAGCGCGACCCGGTTCCATGGATCAAACTCTGAAACAACCCTCTGCCTCCGCTATTCACCTCGAAGACGTGCATGTCACGCTTCCCTCCCGCGCCGGACCCGTTGCCATATTGCGCGGATTGGACATGAACGTGGCGGCCGGCGAATCGATTGCCGTGGTTGGCCGCTCCGGCTCGGGAAAATCCACCCTCCTCATGGTGATTGCCGGATTGGAGCGGGCGACCGACGGCCGCGTCACCGTGCTCGGCGCCGATTTCAGCGCGCTCAACGAGGACGATCTCGCTCGCCTTCGCGCCGCCAATATCGGCATCGTGTTTCAATCCTTCCACCTCGTGCCCACCATGACGGCCATCGAGAATGTTGCGCTGCCGCTCGAGTTCCTCGACCGCGACGACGCGTTCGATGCGGCGCGCGCCTCGCTCGCCGAGGTCGGCCTCTCGCACCGCGAGACGCATTTCCCTGGGCAGCTCTCCGGCGGCGAGCAGCAGAGGGTCGCCATGGCCCGGGCGCTTGCACCGAAGCCTTCCCTCATTCTCGCCGACGAGCCGACCGGCAATCTCGACGAGACCACCGGCGCCGAAATCATGGACCTTCTTTTCACCCTGAAGGAGCGCACGGGCGCCACGCTCATGCTCATCACCCATGACCGGGCGCTCGCCAAGCGCTGCGACCGCATCGTGAGCTTGGCCGATGGCCGCGCCACCAATGGCCGGGTGGCGAGCGCGGCCACCAAGCGCCGCAGCGCAGCGTCGTGACCACCGCGGGCCTCGTCACACCCGCACCGGCGAGCGGTCTGCGCCTCCCGCTCGCCTTCGCTATTGCCTTTCGCGAGCTTCGCGCCGGCGCCGGCGGCCTCACCGTCTTCGTGCTGTGCATCGCGCTCGGCGTCATGGCCGTTGCCGCCATCGGCTCGCTCGGCGCCTCCTTCGATGCCGCCCTTGCCCGCCAGGGCCGCATGCTCGTCGGCGGCGATCTCTCCTTCGAGCGCGTGCACCGGCGGGCAAGTGCCGAGGAGCGCGCCGCGCTCGACGATCTCGGCCAGGTCACGGAATCGGCGAGCTTGCGCGCCATGGCGCGGATCCCTGGAGGCAAGAGCGCGTTGGTCGAGGCGAAGGCAGTCGACGGCGCCTATCCGCTTTACGGCGAGGTCGCCGTCACCGAGCCGAAGGATGCAGGCCCGATCTGGCACAAACCCGGCGTCATCGTGGCTGAGCGCTCGCTGCTTGAGCGCCTCAATGTCGGGGTCGGCAGCACCGTCTCGATCGGGGATGCCACGGTGACCATCGGCGGCATCCTCGGCACCCAGCCCGACCGGCTTGCCGACCGCCTCGCCTATGGCCCGCGGGTGCTGATGTCGCTCGACACGCTCGATCGCACCGGGCTCATCCAGCCTGGCAGCCTGATCCGCTGGATCTATCGCTTGCAGCTTCCCGGCGAGCGCGGCAACGACCGGATGGCACTCAACACTGCGCGGTTCACCATCGAGGCCAAGTTCCCCGAAAGCGGCTTTGGTATCACCGATTGGACCGACCCTGCTCCCTCGATCCGCCGCGAGGTCAAGCGGTTCACCCAGTTCATCAGCCTGGTCGGGCTTGGAGCGCTTCTGCTCGGCGGCATCGGCGTCGCCAACGCCATCGGCAGCTACATGGCGAAGAAGCAGCAGGTGATCGCCACCTTCAAGACGCTGGGCGCTACGAGCCGGCTCGTGCTTGCCGTCTACCTCATCCAGGCGCTGATGCTCGCAGGCCTCGGCATTGTCATCGGGCTCGTGCTCGGCGCGCTCACCCCAGCATTGCTGTCGGCGACCTATGGCAGCGCGCTGCCCATCGCTCTAGCCGTCGAGCCGCATCCCTGGTCGCTTCTCACCGCCGCCGGCGCCGGCCTCCTCACCATGCTGCTCTTCGTGCTTCTGCCTATGGGCCGCGCCAGCGTCGTGCCGCCGGCGATGCTGATGCGCTCCCATCTTACCGACGAGCAGGAACGGCCGCCGCTTGGCTTCATCGTCACCGCGGCGGCAAGCGGGCTCGCATTGTTCGGCCTCGCCATCGCCGCCTCGGAGGAGCGCGCCATCACCGCCTCGATCTCGGCCGGCATCGTCGCCGGGTTCGTCTTGCTGCTCGGCTTCGGCTGGCTGCTGCAGAGGTTCGCGGCACGATTCCGCCGCGCCAAGCCTCCGTCTCTTGCGCTTGCGCTCACGAGCATCGCCGGACCTGGCTCGATCGCCCGCCAAGTCGCCATCTCGCTCGGGCTTGGGCTCGGCTTCCTCGTCGCCATCGCCCTGATCGACCGCTCGCTCATGGCTGAGTTCGCGGACAACATCGAGATCGAGGCTCCCGCCTATTACTTCCTCGACGTCGACGCGCAAAATCTTGCCGCCTTCCGCGACACGGCGAACGCCGTCGAGCCTGACGCCAAGCTCGCCGACGCACCCATGCTGCGCGGCCGCATCCTGGCCATCAACGGCGTGCCGGTGGAGAAGGTCGAGGCCGCTCCCGACAGCCGCTGGGTGCTCGCGAGCGATCGCGGCCTGACTTACGCCGATAAGCTTCCGCAAGGCTCGACCATCACGCAAGGGAGCTGGTGGGAGCCTGGTTACACCGGTCCGCCGCTCGTCTCCTTCGACGCCGATTCAGGCCCGGGGCTTGGGCTTAAAATCGGCGACACCATCACCGTCAATGTGCTCGGCCGCAATGTCGAAGCGCGCATCGCCAATTTCCGCAAGATCGACTGGGAGTCGCTCGCCATCAACTTCGTCATGGTGTTCTCGCCGAACACGCTCGCCGGCGCCCCACACCGCGTGCTGGTCACGCTCGAATATCCTAAGGGCACCGACTCGGCGCGCGAGGCAAAGCTCGTCCAGGCCCTTGCCGACCGCTTCCCGCTCGTCACCGCCATCAAAGTCGGCGACATCGTCGAAGCGGCCAAGGATCTGTTGCAGAAGGTGATGACCGCGATCGCCATGACGGCGGGTGTCACGCTTCTCATCGGCGCGCTGGTGCTCACCGGCGCCGTGGCCGCGACCCAGCAGCGGCGCAAATATCAGGCGGTGCTCTACAAGACGCTCGGCGCCACGCGCGGGCGCATCGTCCGCGCCGAGCTTCTCGAATTCGGGCTTCTCGGCGCCGCGGTCGCGGCCTTTGCCCTCGCCGCCGGCACGATCACCGCCTGGGCGCTGTGCAAATGGGGCTTCGAGGTGCCGTTCATCTTCTCCGGCCGCGCCGCCGCCGAAACCGTCCTGCTGGCGCTCGCACTGGTGTTGGGGGTGGGCGCCATCGCCACCTGGAGGGTGCTGTCGGCCAAG
>DASUZQ010000205.1:0-3829 GCA_036376815.1 Methyloceanibacter sp.
GTAGCAGCGGGCGATCCTCTGGCAATCGCGCCAGACGAGAACCGGCTGCACCAGAGTCTGATGCTGGAGTGCGCCCGCGACGCTGCCGGCCATCGAGGCACCGGCTTTGGCGTCGCTCGCCGGCACCATGCCGAGCACGGCTGTAAACAGCAAGGCAAGGACCAGCCCAATCAATGATTTGCGCATGCGCCCCTCCCCCTTACGGTGCATCGACCGACAGAGTGCAACTTGATCGGCGGCGATTCAAGCCTCAGCGATAGATCACGACGCCCGCCGAAGGGTGGCGCCGTTCCCAGCCCTGGCGCTGCAAGGCGGGCAAATCGGCCTCTTCCTCCGGATAGCCGATGCAGAGATGTCCGATAAAGGTCCAGTCTTGCGGCACGTCCAAGATCTCGGCCACTCTCGCTGGATCGAGAATCGACACCCAGCCGACCCCGATGCCTTCCGCCCGCGCCGCGAGCCACAGCGTGTGAATGGCGATGGCCACCGAATAATCGAGCGTTGCCGGCATGGTGAGGCGCCCTAGCCCGTGACCTTGCGCCGTCGCGTGGTCCGCGAACACGGCGATCTGACACGGAGCGTCGTCGAGGCCCGAAAGTTTCAGCCGTGCATAGAGCGAAGCACGATCGGGTTCCTGCCGGCGCAGCGCGTCTTGATTGCAGGCCTCGAAGCAGGTGCGGATCGCGGCACGGCGCGTTTGATCCTCAACGATCACGAAACGCCATGGCTCGCTCAAACCGACTGAGGGCGACAAACAGGCGATCTCGATCAGCCGCTCGATGGTGCCTTGCGGCAGCGCATCCCGCCTGAAGCGCCTGACGTCGCGCCGCCAGGCAAGCAGCGCCTGCAACTGGTCGCGGAATGTCGGATCGAAATCTGGATGTCGCGCGCGGAGCTTCGCTTCCATGGGGCAACCCTAGCACGGATCGCCGGCTGCCCAGCAGGCGAGCTACCCTACGGCAGCAATCTTGGCGGTCCCTGCCTTGGCCCGATGCACCAGCGCGGAATAATCGTCCATCAGGTTCCGCGTGATGTCGCCGATGGCGAAGCGATAGGGCCCGATCTCGGACACCGGCGTGACCTCAGCGGCCGTTCCGGTGATGAAGCATTCGGAGAAATCGGCCATCTCCTCGGGCAGAATCGCGCGCTCGATGACCTTGAGCCCGCGCTGCTTGGCGAGCCCGATGACCGTGCGGCGCGTGATGCCGTCGAGGAAGCAATCGGGAAGCGGCGTATGCAGCACGCCGTCCTTGACGAAGAAGATGTTGGCCCCGGTCGACTCGGCGATCTGTCCGCGCCAATCGAGCATCAGCGCATCGGCGTAGCCTTCGCGCTCGGCCCGATGCTTCTCGATGGTGCAGATCATATACAGGCCTGCCGCCTTGCTCTTTGCCGGCGCCGTGCGCGGATCAGGCCTGCGATATTGTGCGATCTTGAGGCGCAAGCCCTTGGTGCGCGCCGCCGGATCGAAATAGGAGCCCCAGTCCCAAGCGGCGACGGCGAGATTGATCTTGGTCGCTTGCGCCGCGACGCCCATCTGCTCGCTGCCGCGCCAGGCAAGCGGCCGCACATAGCCGTCGACCAGCCTATTGGCACGCACCACATCTCGGCAGGCCTGGTCGATCTCGGCGACCGAATAAGGAATCTCGAAGTCTAGACCCTTGGCGGACTCGAGCAGCCGCTGGCTGTGCTCGGTGAGCTTGAAGATCTCGCCGTCATAGACGCGCTCACCTTCGAACACGGCGCTGCCATAGTGCAGCGCATGGGTGAGCATATGCACCCGGGCGTCGCGCCACGAGATGAGCTCGCCGTTCATCCAGATATAGCCGTCGCGCTGATCGTAAGGCTGAGTGGCCGCCGCCATTGAAACCTACTCTCTCCTAGACCAAGGGCCTTCCGGGCTGAGGCTGACCCGACACGGGCCTTATTATGCCCCGGGGATGCCCTGCACAAGAATTGCGCAAGCCACCGCCGGGGAGTATCAATGCCGGAATTAAGTCAACATGACTGACATAAATGAAGCTCTAACGCAGGCCAAAAATTAAGTCAACATGACTGACATAAATGACCCGCTGTCGGAGCCGTTGGACGCCAAGCGCCGCGCTGGCGCCGCTGCGCCTGGCAAGCCCTTGCGCCGCTCCGACGCGGAGTTGCTGGCCTACGCCGAATTGCTGTTCTTCGCCTATCGCGACTTCACCCGCGACCCCGACGCGATTTTGAGGGACTTCGGCTTTGGCCGCGCCCATCATCGCGTCTTGCACTTCGTCACCCGCCACTCGGGCTTGCGGGTCGCCGATCTGCTCGACGTCTTGAAGATCACCAAGCAGAGTCTTGGCCGCGTGCTGAAGCAGCTCATCGACAAGGGTTATATTGTGCAGCGGGCTGGAAGCGCAGATCGACGCGAGCGCCTGCTCTATCCGACCGCTTCCGGCCGCGCTTTGCTCAAGCGTCTTGCCGCGCCGCAGCTCATCCGCCTCGCCGAAGCGCTGAAAGCCGCCGGCCCGGGGGCCGATATTGTCGTCCGCCGCTTCCTGCAAGCGATGATCAATGCCGAAGAACGGCCCAAAGTCTCCTCCATCATGTCCTCATCGCCGGTCCCTGACAGCGATGGGAACGCGGAGGTGTCATGACGATGCCGGCTACGATCAAACTGCATCGCAGCAAGGCGCCTGACGATAACTGTCCGCATATTCTCGTTATCGACGACGACAGCCGCATCCGCGACCTGCTCGCCCGCTACCTGCAGGAGCACGGCTTCCGCGTCACCACCGCCATCGACGCGGCAACGGCGCGGGCGACCATGCGTAGCCTTTCCTTCGACCTGCTCATCCTCGACGTGATGATGCCGCACGAATCCGGCCTCGATTTCGCACGCTCGCTGAGGCGCGAGTCCCAGGTGCCGATCCTGATGCTGACGGCACGAGCCGAGCCAGAGCAGCGCATTGAGGGTCTTGAGGCCGGCGTCGACGACTATCTGACCAAGCCGTTCGAGCCTCGCGAGCTGCTGCTGCGCGTGAGCAACGTGCTTCGCCGGGGCGGCAGTGCGCCCGCGACCGGCGAGGTGCGCATGGGCAATTTCGTGTTTCACATCGGCCGCGGCGAGCTCAAATGCGGCGGCGAAACCGTCCGCCTGACCGAGCGCGAGCGCGAGCTGTTGCGCTATTTCGCCCAGCGGCCGGGAATGCCGGTGTCGCGCCACGAACTCGCCAGGGATGACGGCGAGAACGGCGGCGAGCGCGCCATCGACGTGCAAATCAACCGGCTGAGGCGCAAGATCGAGAAGGATCCCGCCAACCCGGTTTACCTACAGACCGTGCGTGGCAAAGGCTACATTCTGTATCCGGAATGAGGCTCGCGATCCCAGACCCCAAGTCTCTCCTCGATCGGTGGCGCAAGTTTTACCGGCAGCTCACTGCTTGGGCTCGCGAGCGCATGCCGAAGGGTCTCTACGCCCGCGCACTGATCATCATCATCGCGCCAATGGTGCTGCTCCAGTCGGTGCTCACCTTCGTGTTCTTGGAGCGTCATTGGGAAACCGTGACCCGGCGGCTGTCCACCGCCACGGTGCAGAACATCGCCATGCTCATCGACATCTATAAGTCCTATCCCCAGGGCAAGGATTCCGAGACGCTGATCAAGCTCGCCAACGACGACCTCGGGCTTAGAGTCAAGATCGTCCCCAATGACGAGCTGCCGCAGACACGCTCGCGGCCCTTCTTCGACCTACTCGACCGCACGCTGTCCGACGAGATCACCCGGCAGATCGGCAAGCCGTTCTGGATCGACACCGTTGGCACGTCGAATCTCGTCGACATCCGCATCAAGCTCG
>DASUZQ010000206.1:0-7810 GCA_036376815.1 Methyloceanibacter sp.
CCCGAGCCGATGATGATCATCTTGGCGTGGCGCTTCATGGGTTGCCTTGCAGTACGAATTGGAGCCAACAGGTAAGCTCAATGGCCGCGTTTCGCAACCCGCGGGCCGTCATGGCCGACTTTACGCAAGGGTTTCAAGGCCAAGCGCGCCTCGGATGGCTTGCGCCACGATCTCGGTGTCGTTGATCGGGGCGTAGGACCACGATTCGATCTTGCCGGCGAAGGGGCGGGTGGCGCCGCGCTCGCGCATCAACTCGTGGAAGCGGCCGAGCCGCGTCGAGCTGCCCTTGAGGCGCTGCACATAGACCGGCTTGCCGGTGCCCGCCGCCTCGGTGACCATGTTGACCGAATCCTCGGTGGTGACGATGGCGTCGGCCGTGGCGAGGAAGGCGTAATAGGGGTTCTCGCCGGTTCCGTCCCAGACAAAATGAGGGACGCTGCCAATTGGCGCGACAAGGGCACGAAGCGCCTCTGGCGAGGTCCGCCTGGACGGCGTGACGAGCAGCGATCCGCCTCGGTCACGCGCGGCCTCGGCCAGCGACGCGCCGAAGGAGGCGGCGAGATCCGGCGGGAAGCTGAAGGCCGCACTGTCGCCGCCGAGCAGCACCGCGATGCGCGGGCGGGGCAGATGATCGATCTTCGCCGCGAAGCTCTGCGCCGCATCGGCGAGGCGCTTTGGCGTGACGCTATGCACGGCACCGAAGGTGTTGATCACGTTCCTGCCGGTATAGCCATCATGGAGCGGCGCCGCGATCAGGTCGAAGCGCTCTTTTGGCACTTTGGGGTTCTGGATGTGCAGGGCGAAAGCCTTCGCCACGCTCTTGAGCGCAAGGGCTATGGGAACGCTGCGCCGGCCGATCGATATGATGAGGCGCGGCCAGGGCGGCGCAAGAGGCTCGTTGGACGACACAAAATCCAGCAGGCGCCGCGGCGGCACGTAAATCTGCAGCCGCGCCGGCACGAGGCGCATGGCGCCTGTCAGCCGCACCCGCTTCAGACTGTAGGGAAAGCCGACCGCTTCGGCGACCGCGATGCCTTGCGCCTCCATGCCGACCGAGCCGTCGGTGACGATCCAAGTGCCGTTTTCAGGCTCAGCTTCGGCATTTCTGGAATTTCCGGAATGTTGAAGGCTCAATTTCTTTTCGATTCTTTTCGCAATAGGACCTAAAATTGCGCGATAAGTGCGGCCATCTTTGCTCAGCCTTGAGCGCTGCCGCTTCTAACGCGGGCGCGAGGCCAACGTCCAGGGAGCATGCCCATGCGCCAAGCGCGCCTCGATCAAACCGACCGGCGCATCCTGAGTGAGCTGCAGGCCGATGGCCGCATCACCAATGTCGAGCTTGCCCGCAAGGTGGGCATTTCGGCGCCGCCGTGTCTACGCCGGGTTAGAGCGCTGGAGGACGCGGGGTTCATCCGCGGCTATTCGGCGCTGCTCGACGACCGCGCGCTGGGGTTCGATGTCACGGCCTTCGCCATGGTCGGGCTGCACAGCCAGGCAGAGGCCGACCTTGTCGCCTTCGAGCAACGCGTGCGCGGCTCCCCCATCGTACGCGATTGCTACATGCTTTCCGGCGAGATCGACTTCATGCTGAAATGCGTGGCGCCCGATCTCACCGCGTTCCAGGAGTTCATCATTCATGAGCTCACCGCCGCGCCGAATGTCGCGAGCGTCAAAACCTCTCTTGTTATCCGCGCCTCGAAACACGATCCTGGCGTGCCCATCGAGACAATGGCCGCAAAATCATGAACGCGGCACGGCACAGAGTGCCCAAGCGCCGTAGCCGACCACGCTGCCAAAGTCGCCGCTCGTCGCGCTCGAATTGCCGAGAGCCAGGCGCTCGATCTTCCAGCCACCTTCGCACGCAGCGCAAAGCGCGCCGTTGAGCGCGCTGAAACCACAGGCGTCTTGCGGCCCAAGCCGGCCGAAGTCGAGGCTTTCGATGGCCTGGGCGGTCGCCTGGTCACGCTTCCGGGCCGTCGCGTCGTCGAGATAGTGGGAGAGATCAGTGCTGACCACGAGCAGCGTCCGTTCGTCGATCAGGGCGTCGATGATGTCGGCCACCTGCTCCGGCCGAGCGGAGCCGACCAGCAGCGGAACGATGGTGAAATTCTCGAGTACGGCTTGGAGGAAGGGAAGCTCGACCTCGAGAGCGTGCTCCGGCGCATGCGGTTCGTCGTCGATGACGACCAAGCCTGACTCTTGCAGGGAGCTGATTGCGGCGCCATCGACGGGTATCTCGCCAAGCGGCGTGGCGAAGGCTTGCGAAGATGGCGCGGCGATGCCGTGCACCGGCACGTAATGAGGAGGTCCGATCAGAAGCACCCGCGCGAAGGTCTTGGCCGAAGGCGCGATGCTGGCGAAGGACTTTGCCGCCACACCGCCTGAGTAGAGATAACCTGCGTGCGGCGCGATGAGTCCTGCGAGATCGCTCAAGCTTGCGGCTTTCGCTTGCGACAGCAAACGCGCGACATAAGCTCGGAGCTCGCCGGCCTTTCCCGGATAGAAGCTGCCGGCAACGGCCGGCGGTCTTACCTCGCCGGAATGTCGTCGCGCAAACAAGGCGTTGACTCTCGTTCCTGCAGGGCCATCTTCATACCATGCCAAACCTCGAAATGCATGGTTGCGTGCCAGGTCGGTACTGGCAAGCGCTGCCCGACGGCCGCATCCAGTGCGACCTCTGCCCGCGGGAATGCAAGTTGCATGAAGGCCAGCGGGGGCTCTGTTTCGTGCGGGCGCGCGAACATGACGCCATGGTGCTCACCACCTATGGGCGGTCCAGCGGCTTTTGCCTCGATCCGATCGAGAAGAAGCCGCTCAACCATTTTCTTCCCGGTACGGCGGTGTTGTCCTTCGGCACGGCAGGCTGCAACCTCACCTGCAAGTTCTGCCAGAATTGGGATATCTCGAAGGCCCGGGAGATGGATCGTTTGCAACAAGTCGCTTCGCCCGAGGCCATTGCCAAGGCGGCACTGGCGAGCGGCGCCTGCTCGGTGGCCTTCACCTATAATGATCCGGTGATCTTCCTCGAATATGCGGTCGACGTTGCCGCGGCCTGCCGTGCGGTCGGGGTAAAGACGGTGGCGGTGACCGCCGGCTATATCGGAGAGGGGGCGCGGCCTGAATTCTTCGCCGCGATGGACGCCGCCAATATCGATCTCAAGGCCTTCTCCGAAGGCTTTTACAAGCGGCTTTGCACCGGCTCCCTCGGCGCCGTGCTCGACACGCTTTGCTTCGTCAAGCATGAGACCGACACTTGGCTGGAGATCACCACCTTGCTCATCCCCAGCGAGAACGACTCGGTCGAAGAGGTGGGGCAGCTTTGCGATTGGGTGGCGGACAAGCTTGGGCCGGACGTGCCGTTGCATTTCACGGCGTTCCATCCCGATTGGAAGATGCGGGACATTGCGCCGACACCGGCGTCGACGCTGAAGCGGGCGCGGGAGACCGCGCTTCGCGCGGGCCTTCATTACGTCTACACGGGCAACGTTCACGACGAAGCAGGCCAAAGCACCTATTGCGAAGCCTGCGGATCGACACTGGTTGGCCGCGACTGGTACACCATCACGTCCTGGGGCCTAGATGCTCATGGCGGTTGTGCGGCGTGCGGGGAGCCTTGCCCGGGGCTGTTCGATGCTCCGCCGGGACGATGGGGTGCCAAGCGGGCCCCGGTGGCGATCGCTGCCGCATGAGCGAAGCCGTGCAGGACAATCCCATTCTGGTTGAGGTGACGCGCGGAGGGCTGGTGGAGAGCTGCCACCGCGGCGCCCTCGCCATCGCCGATGCTGACGGACGCGTGCTGCTTGGGCTCGGCGACATCGAACGCCCGGTCTATCCGCGCTCGGCCGTCAAGGCCTTGCAGGCCATCCCGCTAATCGAGAGCGGCGCCGCCGATGCCTTCGGCCTTAGGCAGGCGGAGCTCGCCATCGCTTGCGCTTCGCATAGCGGCGATGAGACCCATATCGGCGCGGTGCGCACGCTGCTCGCCAAGGCTGGGCTCGACGAGTCGCAACTTGCCTGCGGCGCGCATTGGCCGATCGGCGACCGGGCCTCGCGCGAATTGAGCCGCGTGGGCAAGAGTCCAATGCCGATCCATAACAATTGCTCGGGCAAACATGCCGGAATGCTGGCGACCGCGGTTCACCTCGGGTTCGATCCACGGGGCTACGAGCAGCCTGAGCACAAGGTGCAGCAGGAGATCAGGCGAGTCATTTCAGAGATTTGCGACGTCACGTTGGGGCAGGATGAGATCGGCATCGACGGCTGTTCGGTGCCGACCTTTGCTCTGCCGCTCGCCGGTGTGGCCACTGGCTTCGCCAGGCTTGCCAGCGGCAGAGGCCTTGATGCCACCCGAGCCGAAGCGGCGCGGCGGCTCATGGACGCTTGCTTCGAGGCACCCGACCTCGTGGCAGGCGAGGGCCGCTTCGACACCATCGTGATGCGTGGACTCCCGCAGGCCGCCTTCGCCAAGGGTGGCGCGGAAGGAGTCCATTGCGCCGCGTTGCCGGCGCTCGGGATCGGCGTTGCCGTCAAGGTCGATGATGGTACCAAGCGGGGCGCGGAGATGGCGCTTGCCGTTCTGCTCGCCAAGCTCGTGCCTGGGGCCGAATACGTCCTTGCCGGCCAACTCGCAGGAGAGATGCGCACTTGGCGCGGCGCGAAGGTGGGCACGGTCGGCCCGTCACCTGCGCTCAAGGCTGCGGTCCGCGCGTTGCCCCGCCAAAGCGCTGCCGCGACTGCCGCAGCGCCACGTTGATCGGTTAGGGCTGAGCCCTCAGGCCAATGCCCCGGCGCAGACGGCAAGGTCAGGCCCGATCGGGGCGGGACCCTGCATGGCACGAATCGCGCCGTTTTGAGCATTTGCAATCACGTTGCCGGCAAGCCGCGCGGTCATGACGATCTCGGCCGGGATGCCGATACCGATGTGAGCGTTGCGGATATGATTGTCCGTGATGCTTACGTCGCGCAGATCGCGACCTACAAGGATGCCGAAACCCGGAGCGTTCTCCACGCTGTTGCCCCTCACCACGGCGTCGGCGTCGATGGAAATTCCAATACCGTGGGAAAGAGCAACTTTGCGGAAGAACAGGTTGCGGACGAGGTTACCTTGGACGAGGGCGCGACCGCAGCCTTGTGCAATGTTGGTCACGGTGATGCCGGTCGAAGCCTTGTCGACGATGTTGCCGGTGATCGCCACATCCTCGCAGCGCGAGACGAGGGTGCCGCTCGAGCCTAAGCGCAGGAAGCGGCAATTCGAGAGCTGAAGCCGCGCCACCATGGTGGCTGCAAGCAGCGCGCCGTCCACGCCCATGTCCGTTCCGTCACCGTCGAGCACGAGGCTCTCGAGACGAATGTCCTTCGCTTGATCGATGCCGATCAGCCCGCTGCCGTCGCGGCAGCGGAGGATCGATTGACCGGGCACGCCGGTGAGATGCGTGCCCGAGCTCAGCTCAAGCCGCCGTGTCGAATAGATCCCTGGCGGAAAAAAGAGGGGAAGTCCCGAGCGGGCGGCGGCGTCAATGGCCTCCTGTAGCATTTCCGTCTGGTCGATCGCGCCGCCTGACGGCACCACGCCGAAAGTGCGGGTCTGGGCGAAGCTCGGGCCGGCCGCAAAGGCAACGCCAAGCCCGATCCCGGCAAGGATGACCTCTCGGCGGGTAGCGGTCATGATCTCCTGTTCAGCGCGTCATCCGCTCCGCGACGCGCATACCGGCGCCGATTTTGCCGAGAGAGGTCTCGGCTCCGTCGCGATCCAGCGCGAAGGCCAGAAGGTAGCGCATGATCAGCCCGGCGCCACGCAACATCTCAGCCTCGCTCAAGGGGCCGCCTTGGCTGGGCCCAGGCGGGAGATGCACGAAGCAGACGTCGCACGCCCCGTTCTGCCCGCGCGCCCAGTGAAGCGAGAGATAATAGAGATAGTTGCAGAGATAGGTTCCCGCCGAGCGCGAAGCGACCGCCGGGAGGCCTCGCGCCCGCAAATGCCTGGCGAGTTGCGTGGCAGGAATTGCCGTGTCCAGGCGGCGGTCGGAGCGATCAAGGATCGCGCGCCTGTCGAGAACGGCGCCTTGGGCATCCTCCCGGAGGTCGATCAGGTTGTGCGCCGAGCGTTCGATGCGGAACCCTTGCGCGCGCTTATGCAGGCCGAGATGCAGCGTCAGGCGCGGCCGATGGTGCTGAACCAAGCCTGGCCCAAGCCTCGCAACCTCGGCCCACTCGGTGGGCAGCACTTGGGCATGAAGATCGCATCCGAGTTGAGAGGATTGGCGGTCTCCCGCGAGCTCCTCCACAAGCCAGGCCGAGGAATTCTCGGCGGCGCCGGGAAACGGGCCGAACCCCGTTAGGAGGACGCGCGGGCGAGCCATGATATCGGGCTTAACCCGGCTCCCGCGTCGAAGGGAAGCAAATTTCGAGAGGCGCGCGGCTAGCCTTCGCCGATGCCGGCGAGGCGTCCGAGCTTCTCCGCCGCAGCGGTCGGGGTCATCTCGCCACCGCGCACCTTCTTTTCCATCTCGGCCCAGCGGCGGCCGACCTCCTTGCTGCCCTTGAAGGCTGCGAGCAACCTTTGCTCGAAGATCTCGCGCATCCACGCCACCGCCTGCTCGGCGCGGCGTGCAACAAGTCCACCGGATTTCTCAAGCGCCGCATGCCGCTCCTCGACCTTGGTCCACAACGCGTCGAGCCCGGTATTGTCCCTTGCCGAGACGGTCAGCACTTCCGGCGTCCAGTTCGGATTGCCTGCCGCGAGAATATGCAGCGCGGTGCGGTACTCCATTGCGGCGCGATTGGCCCGCTCGACCTGATCGCCGTCAGCCTTGTTGACGGCAATGACGTCGGCAAGCTCGAGCAGCCCACGCTTGATGCCTTGCAGCTCGTCGCCGGCTCCGGGAATTCCCACCACCACGAACACATCGACCATGTTGGAGACCGCGGTCTCCGATTGGCCGACGCCGACGGTCTCGACCAGAACGACGTCGTAGCCGGCCGCCTCGGCAAGAGCGATGGTCTCGCGCGTCGTCTTGGTGACGCCGCCAAGGCTGTCTCCGGCGGGGGAGGGGCGGATGAAGGCGCCTTGCTCCGAGGCGAGGCGCCCCATGCGCGTCTTGTCGCCGAGGATCGATCCTCCGCTCCGGGTCGAGGTGGGGTCGACGGCGAGGACGGCGACCTTCTTGCCGAGGGCCACGAGGTTCAGCCCGAGCTGATCGATGAGCGTTGATTTTCCGGCTCCTGGCACGCCGCTGATGCCGACGCGGATGGCCTTTCCGGTGCGGGGCAGGAGGAGCTCAAGCAGGCGTTGGGCGCGGACCTGGTCCTCGGGCTTGGCGCTTTCGATCAGGGTGATGGCGCGGCCGAGAGCCACGCGGTCTCCGCCGGCGATCGCCTTGGCGGTGTCGTCCAGGTCGCTGCGGGAGGCGTGCTTCGCGCTCATGGCATGCGGCGTTAAGCGGAAACACGCGGAAGCGCAAGATGGATGTGGATTTCCCGCAGAGATCAAAGTCAACGGCGCAGCACGCCTATCACCTTGCTGGCGAAGCCCAAGCGTTCGGCCATCACTGTGACCACATAGCTGAGCAGGGCCTGGTGCAGCGGACGGTTCTCGGATTTGAGGCGCTCATAAGCCTCGAAGCTGAGGGCGTAGAGCATAATGAACCCCATCTCGCCGATCGTGGTGTGCGGCCCGAGGCTGCGCACGCGGACGGAGCGGCCGTCGTCGAACTTGATCATGATGCCGACGCGTCCTTCGAGAATGAAATGCATGCAATCGGCGGGGTCGCCCTGCGAGGCGATAATGTCGTTTTGGCGCACTTCGAGCCGC
>DASUZQ010000207.1:0-2004 GCA_036376815.1 Methyloceanibacter sp.
CGCACCAGATGCTCGGCGCATTCTCTCGTTCGGGTGCTCGAACGGCGAGGAATGCGTCACGCTCGCCGACTATTTGCGAAAGCCGAGATCATCGGCGCCGACATCAATCCAGTGGTCCTGCTGCAGGCAAGGAAGCATCGCAGCGATCGAATCTGCTTCGTCTATGCGAGCGACCATATCTTGAGCGGATTGGGTGGATTCGACGCGATCTTCTGCATGGCCGTGCTGCGCAGTGCCGGCCATTATCCATTTGAGATATTCGAAGAGCGTGCGCTCTTCCTCGAGACCCTGTTGCGCCCGGCGGGCTTTTGGTGATTCGCAACTCGCCCTACCGCTTCGGCGACACCGCGCGCAAAGACTCCTACGAGACCGTGCCCGTAGACGCACCACGAGACATCGGCTCGTTCCTTCCCGACGGCGTCACCGAAGTTGAGCCGGACGGCAGCCTATTCCGCAAGATCAAGTCTCCTCCGTCCAGGAGCCGGGATGGAGCCGGCAACAAGACCGACTGCCCCTGCCCGGCTTGAGCTTTCGCGAGGATAGGACTCACTTGAGCAGCTGAGGCAGCACCGCCTTCAGCGGCTCATCGGCTGGCGGCATGGCGTAGGAAGCAAGCTCGGCTGGCTTCACCCAGAGAAGCTCCTGGCCTTCATGCGGCGCGACCGTTCCCCGCCAGCGCCGGCAGAGGAAGAGCGGCATCAGCAGGCGGAAGTCCGGATAGTCGTGGCTCGCGAAGGTGAGTGGCGCAAGATCGGCCGCCGCGATATCGATGCCGAGCTCCTCGGCGAGCTCGCGCATGAGGGCATGCTCGGGCGACTCTCCCGGCTCGACCTTGCCTCCGGGAAACTCCCAAAGCCCGGCAAGCGATCTGCCTTCCGGCCTCTTGGCGATCAGGATCCTGCCGTCGCCGTCAAGCAGCACGCAGGCCGCGACCAGCACGAGTGGAAGCGTGTGGCCTTCCATGGCGGGTCAGGACCGGTAGTCGGCATTGATTGCGATGTAGTCGGCGGTGAGATCGCAGGTCCACACGGTCGAGGCACCATCGCCCACGCCGACATCGACGGTGATGGCGATCTCGTCGCGCTTCATATAGGCGGCGCCAAGCGCTTCGCTGTAGGACGGCGCCACCTCGCCCTCCTTGGCGACCTGAATATCGCCGAGCCGTATGGCAACGCTGTCGCGGTCGGCGGCTTCGCCGGCCTTGCCGACGGCCATGACGATGCGGCCCCAATTCGGGTCTTCGCCCGCAATCGCCGTCTTCACCAGCGGCGAATTGGCGATGGCGAACGCGATTTTTCGCGCCGCCAGTGCACTCTCCGCGCCGGTGACCCGCACGGTGACGAACTTGGTCGCCCCCTCGCCGTCCTTCACCACCTGGTGCGCAAGATCGAGAAGCACCTCGGTGAGCGCGGCGCGGAAGCCCGCAAGCCGCGGGTCATGCGGCAGGCCGATATGCGGCGCCCCGCGTGACGCGGACGTGCCGGTGGCGAACAGGAGCAGCGTGTCGCTGGTCGAGGTGTCGCCGTCGATGGTGATGGCGTTGAAGGTCGCCTCCGCGGCGGGAGCGAGAAGCTCGTGCAAAGGACGAGGCTCGATGGCGGCATCGGTGAACAGGAAGGCGAGCATGGTCGCCATGTCCGGCGCGATCATGCCGGCGCCCTTGGCGATGCCGTTGATAGTCACCGGCACGCCCTCGATCTCGGCCTGGCGCGTGGCGAGCTTCGGATAGGTGTCGGTGGTCATGATGGCGCGGGCGGCTTCGGCGATCCTTTCCGGGCCGGCATCGGCGGCAAGCCCGGCGAGCAGGCTCGTGAATTTGGACGGATCGAGCGGCTCGCCGATCACCCCGGTCGAGGCGATATAGACGTCGGCTTCGAGACAACCGGCGGCGGCTGCGGCCGCTTCCGCCGTGAGCTTCACCGCCTCGCGCCCGCGTTTGCCGGTGAAGGCATTGGCGTTGCCGGAATTGACCACGAGCGCTCTTGCCATCCCGTGCTCGAGCCT
>DASUZQ010000208.1:0-2457 GCA_036376815.1 Methyloceanibacter sp.
GCGAGCAGCTCGATTGCGCGCCGGAAGCCTGTCTTGCGCTTGCCGGCATGAAGCCCGGCGTTCCGCTCCCCTCACTCGCTGAGGTCGAGGGGAGGCTCACCAAACTCAGAGGCGATCGCGAGCGGCTTGGCGGCGTCAATCTCCGCGCCGAGGAGGAAGAGGCGGACATCTCCACGCGGCTTGAGGAAATGGAGCGCGAAAAGGCCGATGTCGAGCAGGCGATCGCGAGGCTCCGCCAGGGCATCTCCAATCTGAACCGCGAAGGCCGGAAAAGGCTGCTCGAAGCCTTCGACAGCGTGAACGCGCACTTCCAGCGCCTGTTTCAGACCCTGTTCGGCGGCGGCACCGCCGAGCTGCAGCTCGTCGATTCGGACGATCCTCTGGAGTCCGGGCTCGAGATCATGGCCTGCCCGCCCGGCAAGCGCCCGCAAGTGCTGACGCTGCTTTCGGGCGGGGAGAAGGCGCTCACCGCGCTCGCGCTCATATTCGCCGTGTTCCTCACCAACCCCTCGCCGATCTGCGTGCTCGACGAGGTGGACGCGCCGCTCGACGACGCCAATGTCGAGAGGTTCTGCCTGCTGATGGAGGAGATGGCCAAGGAGACCGACACGCGCTTCCTCATCATCACCCACCACCCGCTCACCATGTCGCGCATGAGCCGGCTGTTCGGCGTCACCATGGCCGAGAGGGGCGTGAGCCAGCTCGTCTCCGTCGATCTCGAAACGGCAGAGCGCCTGCGCGACGCGAGCTAGCGACGACCCTCTCGGTCTTCGTCATGCCGGGCGAAGTCCCGGGCATCCACGAATTTCGGGTCTGACTTAAGACGTGGACGGCCGGGACAAGCCCGGCCATGACGGACCTAAAACAAGGCCCGATTTGAGCCCGGTCTCAGGCCTTTTCAGCCCCGTTTTCCTGTCCTTGACAGCGCCAAAGGCCAAACTTTAAGGTGCCGCCGAAGCTTGGGCCGGCCGGCCCTTTAAGCCGTTCCCCAAAAGATCGAGCAGCGATATGGCGGGAGCCGTTGAGAAGCCCGGACGCGGCCACAGCGATCGCGAAACTGAGGCCATTAAGCGGCGTTTGCACGATCTGGAAGGCAAGGTTCGCGACGCCCGTTCGCGTCATGAACCCGCATCTTCCGCAGCGCAAGATCGGGGCTCGGCCATGGGGCAGGCGCTCAAGCTCTCGACCGAGATGATCGCCGGTGTCGCCGTCGGGGGCTTCATCGGTTGGGCGCTCGATCGCTTGTTTGGGACTGCCCCGATCCTGATGGTGGTATTCCTCATCCTTGGAGCCGCCGGCGGGATTCTGAACGTGATACGGAGCGCGCAGCGGCGGCAGGCTGAAGCGGGCCGCCTGCCCGGCAAGGATTTGCCTGCCGGCGACGACGATGACGACTAGGAGCGACTGAAAGTGGTCGAGGCGCAAGCAGCTGAGCACGCGGCAGAGGGCACGGCCCAAGGCGGGAGCCAGCTGCCGAACCCAATGCACCAATTCGAGATCGAGCGGATCATTCCGCTCAAGATCTTCGGCTTCGACGCCTCTTTCACCAACTCCGCTCTGTTCATGGTGATCGCGGCCACGCTGATCACCGTCTTCACCCTCTACGCCATGCGCCGCCGCGCTCTTATTCCCTCGCGGCTCCAGTCGGTCGCTGAGATCTCCTACGAGTTCGTGTCCAACATGGTGCGCGACAATGTCGGCACCGACGGCGTGAAATATTTCCCGTTCGTGTTCACCCTGTTCATGTTCGTGCTCGCCCTGAACATGCTCGGCATGGTGCCCTACTCCTTCACCGTGACCAGCCACATCATCGTCACCTTCGCGCTCGCCGCCTTCATATTCTTGGGCGTCACGCTGCTTGGCTTCTGGAAGCACGGCGTGAAATTCCTGAAATTCTTCGTGCCTGACGGCGTGCCCTTCGTCATGCTGCCGTTGCTCGTGGTCATCGAGGTGATCTCCTATCTCACCCGGCCTTTGAGCCTGTCGGTGCGGCTGTTCGCCAACATGATGGCCGGCCACACCATGCTGAAAGTGTTTGGCGCCTTCGTAGTGGCGCTCGGGTTCCTCGGCGGCTGGGCGGCGCTCGGCTTCATGGTGGCCTTCACCGGGCTTGAGATTCTGGTGGCGTTTCTCCAGGCCTATGTGTTCGCCATCCTCACTTGTATCTACCTCAACGATGCCTTGCACATGCATAGTCACTGAGGCTCTAATTCACCTTTAACTTCAAACCTTTAAGGGGAGAGTAGATATGGATCCTTCAGCAGCGAAATTAATCGGCGCAGGCCTTGCCTCGATCGCGCTGGTCGGCGCGGGCATCGGCATCGGCACGATCTTCGGCAACTATCTGCAAGGCGCGCTGCGCAATCCTTCGGCGGCACCCGGGCAGTTCGCCAATCTTCTGCTCGGCTTCGCTTTGGCCGAAGCCACCGGCCTGTTCGGCCTCGTGGTGGCGCTGAT
>DASUZQ010000209.1:0-3193 GCA_036376815.1 Methyloceanibacter sp.
AGAACGAAAAGAATGATCGACGCCAATATACTGCCGCCCGGCACCGGCGACACAGCATCCGCCGTGCGCAGCAGGCCGTAGACCACCCAAGGCTGGCGGCCGACCTCGGCGGTGAACCAGCCTGCGAGCACGGCGAGAAAACCGAGCGGCGAGACCCAGACCAAAGTGCGAAGGAACCAGCGGCTGGTGTAAAGCCGTCCGGTCAGCCACAGCACCGCGCCGGTGAATCCCACGGCGATCATGATCAGGCCGATGCCGACCATGATGCGGAAGGCGAAGAAAGGAATGATCGGGTTGGGGCGGTCCTCGGGCGGGAAGGATTTGAGCCCGCGGACTTCTCCGTCCCATTCATGGGTGAGGATCAGGCTGCCGAGCTTCGGCACGGCGAGCTCATATTTGTTGGTCTCGGCTTTGGGGTCAGGCAGCGCAAACAGGATGAGCGGCACCTCGCGCCCAGTCTCCCAATGCGCTTCGAGCGCCGCAACCTTGGCCGGCTGGTAGTGCAAGCTGTTCAGCCCATGCAGATCGCCGATGACGACCTGCAATGGCGCGAGCCACACGAGCAGGCTCAAGCCCATGCCGAGCATGATGCGTCCGTGGGGCACGCTCCGCCCGCGCAAGATGTACCAGGCGCCGATGCCGGAGACGATGAAAGCGGTGGTGAGATAGGCGGCGGTCACCATGTGGGCGAAGCGGTAGGGGAAGGACGGGTTGAAAATGACCTGCCACCAGTCGGCGACGTGCAGCACGCCGTCGGGACCGGCGGTGTAGCCGGCCGGCGTCTGCATCCAGCTGTTCGCCGACAGGATCCAGAAGGCGGAGATCAGCGTGCCGAGCGCTACCATGGCGGTGGCGAAGAGATGCACGGCCTTCGGCACGCGCTCGCGGCCGAACAGCATGATGCCGAGAAAGCCTGCCTCGAGGAAAAAGGCGGTGAGCACCTCGTAGGACATCAGCGGTCCGACGACGTTGCCGCCAAGCCGGGAGAACTCGCTCCAATTGGTGCCGAACTGATAGGAGAGCACTACGCCGGAGACGACGCCCATGCCGAACGACACGGCGAAGATCTTGGTCCAATGCCGGGCGATGTCGGCATAGATGGCCTTTCCGGTCCGTAGCCAAAGGACCTCGAGCACGAGCAGCCAGGCTGCGAGGCCGATGGTGAAGGACGGAAAAAGGATGTGGAACGAGATGGTGAAGGCGAACTGGATGCGCGAGAGCAGTAACGGATCGAGCTCTGGCATCTCTAGTTCCGTGCCTTCTTGCGGTTTTCTAGGCGAACCGCCTCTAATGCGACCCGCGTCGTTCATTGATAGCTTAACGCTACAGACACGTGACGGAAAGTTGCGGTTAGGTGCGGCGGATCGTTGCAAAGGCGGCAAGTGCTTGGGCTCGTGCCTTTGCGTGATCGACGATTGGGAATGGGTAGGTGTTGCCCAACTTTATGTTCGCTTGCGCCAAAGCGAGCTCAGAAGCTTGCCATGGGGCGTGAATGTCCGGCGCAGGCAGGCCGGAAAGCTCAGGCACCCAACGCCGCACATAGGCAGCGTCAGGATCAAACTTCGCGCCCTGGAGCACGGGATTGAAGATGCGGAAATAAGGTGCGGCGTCGGTGCCGCAGCCGGCCACCCATTGCCAGCTCGCTGAGTTATTGGCGAGGTCGGCATCGACCAGGGTGTCGAGGAACCAAGCAGCACCCCTCTGCCACGGGATCAGCAGATGCTTGACGAGGAACGAGGCCACGATCATGCGCGCCCGGTTCGGCATGAAGCCGGTGTGCCATAGCTCGCGCATGGCGGCATCGACGACAGGATAACCGGTCTCCCCCTTTTGCCAGGCTGAAAGCGCGGCAGGATCGTTGCGCCAGGGGAATACTGCAAACTCCGGCCGCAGCGGCTCCGTCGGCATCGCCGGGTAGTGATGGAGCAGATGATGGGAGAACTCACGCCAGCCGAGCTCGCGCAGATAGGACTCGGCGCCGCGATCCTTGCCCCCTTCCCGCGCCGTCGCATGAGTAACCGCGTGCCAGATCTGGTTCGGACTGATCTCGCCGAAATGCAAACGCGGCGAAAGCCGCGACGTTGAATCGAGGTCGAGGCGGCTGCGATCGTCCGCATAGCGTGCGAGATGCCGCTCGATGAACTCACCGAACTGCGCCTTTGCCGCCATTTCCCCCGGCTTCCAGGTGTCGCGCAAACCTCCGGCCCAATCGGGCCGCGTCGGCAGAAGCTGCAAGTCTTCGAGCTTGTCGCCCTTCGCGTCGGTGAAGCGCAGTTTCTTGGGCGCAGCGAGGGGCGTGCGTGGTGCGTCCGCCGCAAGGCATGCCTTCCAGAACGGCGTGAACACGCGGTAGGGCCTGCCGTCGCCGGTGAGGATATCTTCCGGCTCGAACAAGAGCCGTCCGCCGAACAGGCGAAAGGCTGCACCGCTCGCCGTGCAGACGCGCGCAACGTCCTTCTCCCGCGCC
Organism: Methyloceanibacter sp.; assembly: GCA_036376815.1. GTDB lineage: Bacteria > Pseudomonadota > Alphaproteobacteria > Rhizobiales > Methyloligellaceae > Methyloceanibacter. The sequence goes on from DASUZQ010000209.1 coordinate 2,468, forward strand.
GGCTCCACAGGCTCGTAGCCGCGCGTGACATGCACCGCGGAGGCGCCGGTCTCGGCGAGCAGCGCTTCTATGATCTCCGCAGCCTTGCCTCGGCGCACGCAAAGCTCTCCGCCGCGCCGCTTCAAATCTTTGGCGAGCGAGGCGAGGCTCCCGTGCAGCCACCAGCGCGATGCCCCGCCCATGTGAAGCTCGGGCGTTGCGTCATCGAGAATGTAGAGCGGAAGGATGGGCGCGCCGGCCTCGGCAGCCGCGGTCAGCGCAGGATGGTCGGAGAGGCGGAGATCGTTGCGGAACCAGACGATGATCGGTGCGGTCACTGCGCGCCTTCATCGAACGCCGCGGCGAGCGCAGTCTCGTGGTGATCGCGCGATTCCTTGCCGAAGCAGCAGAACACCACGCGCTCGATCGAGGGAAAGTCGGGTAGCGCAGCGCGGACGGTGCGAACCGCGATCAGCGCGGCGCGGGCAGCTGGAAAGCCGTAGATGCCGGTCGAGATCGCGGGAAATGCAATAGTGCTCAGGCCGTGCTCGCTCGCGAGCGCGAGGCTGTTGCGGTAGCAAGCAGCGAGCAGCCGGTCTTCGCCGCTGTCGCCGCCGTTCCAAACCGGTCCAACGGCATGGATCACGTAGCGCGCCGGCAGGCGGAAGCCGGGGGTGATCTTCGCCTCTCCCGTCTCGCAGCCGCCAAGCGCGGCACAAGCCTCGGCGAGCGCAGGGCCCGCGGCAC
>DASUZQ010000210.1:0-10455 GCA_036376815.1 Methyloceanibacter sp.
AAGGCTCGATCACGGTCGAGCATCCGTGGTCGCGGGCGACTCCCGGCGGAGCGCAGGTCGCCACCGGCTATCTCACCATCGAGAACGACGGCTCCGAGCCCGATCGGCTCGTCTCTGCGACCGCTGAAATTGCCGGTCAGACCGGGATCCATCAAATGAGCATGGTGGATGGCGTGATGAAAATGCGCGAGCTGACGGAGGGTTTGCCCGTACCGGCGGGCGGCTCGGTCGCGCTTGAGCCCAACTCCTACCACCTCATGTTCACCGGCCTCAAAGAACCATTGAAAGAGGGCGACGAGTTCTCAGGGACTCTCACCTTCGAGAAGGCCGGGACTCTCGATGTGACCTTCGAGGTGGAAGGGATTGGGACTGCTAGCCCAGCGCCTGACGAGCACGACCATCATTGACGATGCGTCGTGCCCACGGACGGGGCGGCCATGTTTGATCTAGGCGACACAAATCTGCTGCTGCCGTTGCTGCGGGCGGCGTTCGTTGCCGCGCTGTTTTCGGCGTTCGGTGCGCTGCTGTTCATCTGGCTCGTTGCCCCGCAGGGATTGAAGCTCGTGGGCGCCAGCGGTGCCGGCGCGATCGAGGGACGCTGCTTGCGTCTCGCGCGAACAAGCCTCGTCGCGGCACTTTTCGCGCTGCTTGGCTGGCTCGTGCTTGAAGCATCCGACATGTCAGATGCGGCAAATGCGACCGACGCACTTGCGGCAATTCCCGCAGTGCTGCTCGAAACGAGCTTCGGGCACGATCTCGCCGCCCAGGCACTTTCGGTGTTCGCCGTGCTTGTGCTTGTCGCGGCGTGGCCGCAGCGATGGCGGTTTGCGAGCGTGGGGCTGGCGGGGCTGGCTCTTGCCCTTCAGGCCGGCCACAGCCACGCCTTTGCCATGGAACATGGCCCGAGCCTCTTGCTCTATGCGGAAGGACTGCACCTTCTTGCCGGCGGTGCCTGGCTCGGCGGATTGCTGCCGCTGCTGATCCTGGTCCGCGACGCCCCATCAAAGACCTCCGCCGAGACGCTGAAACGCTTCTCAAAGCTCGCCACGCTTTGCGTCATCGCCATCGCGGGAACCGCCTGCTTCCAGGGCTGGGTTCTCGGCGGCGGCTGGGCCGGGCTATTTGGAACCGCCTATGGCTCAGTGCTTCTCTTCAAGGCGGCGCTCTTTGCCGCGTTGCTCGGGCTTGCCGCCATCAACCGCTTTCGCCTCACCCCGGCGCTGGAAGGCCAAGACCCACAGCCCGCAAGGTGGGCGCTCCTGCGCACCATCGCGGGCGAGACCGCGCTCGGGCTCATGGTGGTGGCTGCCGCAGGCGTGCTGAGCGGCCTTGAGCCGGGTATGCATGCCCACCCGGCTGCCACCGTCGAGCGCTCCGTTAACCATGCCTTAACCTAGTTGCACGCGGCGCGCCAAGTTTATGGTAAATTGATTATTACTGATGGTGAGTGCGCTGCGAGGAGTGCCCCCCCGTTTCCTTTCAGCCCGGCAAGCAGCTATGCCGGCACTCATCACCAGCTGATGGCGGCCTATCCCTCGGCCCCCCAAGCCGCAAGCCGCTAAAAAGCTTGGGCCGGAGCTCAACCCTCCGGCCCCCTCTTTTTTTGGGGCACCCGCCTGAGCAATCGCGACATTGGGAAGCACCTTCTGAGCGAAAGCCGCGCCAAGATCGTTGATCCCTCCTGGACCACCCTAACAGGAGGAAACACGATGAAGACTCTCGTTTCCATGCTTGCCTTGGCCCTCGTGATGGCCTTCAGCGCGCCAGCGTTCGCTGCGCCAAAGACCCAGGCCGCCTGCGAAAAGGCCGGCCTCCATTGGGATCAAACCGCCAAGAAGTGCTCGAAGGGAATGTAGTCTCCTGCGGAGCAAAGGAGGGCGGCGGGACTGGCGGCCGCTCTCCCTTCGCACGCCTGACGCAAGGCTCTCTCTGCGCACGCCTCTTGATTGGGGCGGCGGGGCACCGCCATTATGCGGGGACCGTTGCATCCGACTTGGCAGAGGCGGCAGATGTGGACCAAGACGCCGAGCTGGCTCACGCTCTATGTGGGCATGGGGGTCTTTACGGCGTTGTTTCAAATCTGGGTCCGCTCATCACAATGCGCCGGCCTGTTCGATTGTGGGCTGAGCTACGCGAAGGGGATCGTGTGGGCCGCGATTTGGCCGATGTCCTGGATCGTCTATCTCGTGGGAATTATCTAGCCGGCAACATTCCAAGCGACGAGCCCGGCGCATAGGATTGCGCCGAGCGTCTTCGCCCGAGCTGTTCGCGATTGGCGCGCCCGGCAGGGCTCGAACCTGCAACCCCCAGATTCGAAGTCTGGTGCTCTATCCGTTGAGCTACAGGCGCCTGACGGGCGGCAGCGTATCAGCCTATTGGCAATAGTCCCAATAGCCGCGCGTCATTGACGGGTCGGCCCAGTACCAGCAGAGATTGGGTGCCGGCGCCACTGCCGAATAGGCCGCTGCCCCGAGAATGGTTCCGAGCGCCACGCCGCCGATGACGGTGCCGTAGTAAGGCCGGTTGTTCCAGTGCCGATAGGGCCTGACTACCACGACCTTCTTGTTGTTCCAGTTCTTGTTGTTGTTCCAATTCTTGTTGTTGTGCTTGTCCTTGCCGGCGACCACGATCACGCCGTCGGTCTTCACCGCTTCGCTCGGTAGAGCCTGCTTGGCCGAACCCGCGGCCGTCGTGTCGCTTGGGACGCCGGCCGCAACCGGGCCGATGGGCATGGTAACGCCCAGAGCAAGGCCGAGTATAAGCGCAGCAACGGCAAAGGGACCGAAGCGTCTCGAATTCAGTTCGTCATACCCCATGATGTTCCTCCGGGTTGGATGTTTGGCGAATCGCATGGCTCACCCGAATCTAAACTTGGCGACTTAGGTTAGGCAGATGGGCGCAGCTCCCCGCTACCGAGACTGAGCTACGAGGCGAGCAAGGCGACATTGTGATGGCGGGAACGGCTCAAATCGAGGCGCTTGGATTTTGGCCGGCAGGGTCAAGCGAACGGGGCACGACCGGAAATCTCGCTTTACCTCCCTTAAGACCTTGCTACAGTGGAGTTATCGAACCATTGCCGCGGCCAAGCATGTGGGAGCCTGAAGTAGGCGGGTGCCGCGGACATAAGGGCTGAACATCGTGACTGGGCCGAGCGGCAATGCCCGCACGGCTGCCATAGCTTCGCCGGACCTGAAGGCCGCGCGGAGCGAGACCAACGACTGCGGGGAAGGCGGCCCGGCATCAGTCGTGGCCCGAGCGCTGCTTGATGCGCCGGCCGAGGGCCTATTGGGGGCAGCCCAGGGCAAGAGCGATGCGGGGGCACGCGCCCGGCGCGCCGGAGTTCCGGTTTACGGGGCGCTCGACCTCGGCACCAACAATTGCCGGCTTTTGGTGGCGCGACCCTCGCGCCGCGGTTTTCTCGTCATCGATGCTTTTTCGCGCATCATTCGCTTGGGCGAAGGCGTGCTCCGTTCGGGATATCTGTCCGACGCCGCCATGAGCCGCACCATCGACGCCCTCAAGATCTGCTCCGACAAGATGCGGCGGCGAAACGTGTCGCGCTCGCGCCTGATCGCCACCGAGGCATGCCGAATCGCGGCGAACAGCGGCGAGTTCATCGACCGGGTGCGCCGCGACACCGGACTATCCCTCGAGATCGTGAGTCGCGAGACCGAGGCGAAGCTCGCTGTCTCGGGTTGCGCGTCGCTGATCGACCGCAATTGCGACTGGGCGCTGGTGTTCGATATCGGCGGCGGCAGCTCGGAGCTTATCTGGCTTGACCTCACGCGGCTCGCCCGCCCGTGGCGCCGCTCGATCTACGACCGGCTCGAAGTGCAAGGCTGCATCGCCGGCTGGACGTCACTGCCCATCGGCGTGGTCAATCTTGCCGAGCGGCATGGCGGACGCGAGGTTGGCCGCGAGAACTACGAGGCCATGGTCGCCGACGTGATGGCGGCGCTGACAAGCTTCGAAGGCGCCTACCGCTTCCGTGAGCGCATTTCCAAGGGTTGCGCGCACTTCCTCGGCACCTCCGGCACGGTCACCACTATCGCCGGCATTCATCTCGGCCTTCCGGCTTACGACCGCAGCCGCGTTGACGGCTGCTGGCTCGGCGCCCCCGACGTGCGCCGCGTGTCGGATGCCCTCATCGACATGAGCTATGCCGAGCGCGTGGCTCAGCCGTGCATCGGTCAGGAGCGCGCCGATCTCGTTCTTGCCGGCTGCGCCATCCTCGAGGCGCTGCTCAGGGTGTGGCCGTGCCAGCGCCTGCGCGTAGCCGATCGAGGTTTACGCGAGGGCATCCTCGCCACGCTGATGTCAGAGGATGGACACGGGGGCGCACCGCATCAGCGCCATCATCGTTGGCCCCACGCGGCGACGGGCAGCAGCTAGACATCCACGCGGGCTCCTGTAGTGACCTGTTCTTGCGCCGTCGCGATGGGACGCGCTGGCCGGGACAGGCTCGCACCGGCGCTCTTCGGCAGCCGCATGAATATGAAGGCCGATGCGGCGGAGATGAGGCCGACAACGACGAAGGCCGTGATGAAGTCACGCGGCTCGACTGCCGTCTCCGCGCGCCCATGACGCTGGATCTCGAGGACCAGCGCGCCAACGGCGACGCCGGCCGACATCGAAAGCTGCTGTGCGACGCTGGCAAAGCTCGTCGCCGCGCTCATCGCTCGGGGCTCGATATCGGCGTAAGCGAGCGAGTTGATGCTGGTGAATTGCAGCGACTTGAAGAAGCCGCCGACCAGGAGCACGACGAGGATCAGACCATGCGGCGTGATCGGCGTGAACAACGCGGGGATGCCGATGAAGACGGCGCTCACCACCGCGTTGATCACGAGGATCTGCTTGAAGCCGAAACGGCGCAGGATGGGCGCCGCGGTGGTCTTCATGGCCATAGCGCCGAGGGCGGTCGAGAAGGTCAGCATGCCGGATTGAAAAGGTGTTAGGCCGAAGCCGAGCTGGAGCAGAAGCGGCAGCAGAAAGGGCGTAGCCCCGATGCCGACGCGAAAGATGAAGCCGCCCACCACGCTCGCGAAGAACGTATCGATCTTGAGCAGGCTGAGATCGAGCAGGGGAGCGGTCGCGGTGCGGGCGTGGCGGACATAGAGCCAGCAGGCGATGATCCCGGTGACCAGCAGCGAGGCCACCATCACCGGCGGCAACAGTCCTTGGCCAATGGTCGTGAAGCCGAAGGCGAGACCCGAGAGCCCAATGCCTGACAGAACGAAGCCCTTGAGGTCGAGCGGCGGCAATCTCTCCTCGCGGAAATTCTGGATGTAGTACGAGGCAAGAATCACGCCGACGATTCCGATGGGAATGTTGATCCAGAAGATCCAGCGCCAGGAAACAAAGGTAGTGATGAAGCCACCGAGCGGCGGCCCGATCACCGGACCCATCAGGGCCGGAATCGTGAGCCAGGCGAGTGCCGAGATCAGCTCCGATTTGGGGACGGTGCGCAGGATGACGAGCCGCCCCACCGGCACCATCATGGCGCCGCCGATACCCTGCACGATGCGGAACAGCACGAAGTCGAGCAGCGAATGAGCAAAGCCGCAGGCCGCTGAGCCTAGGGTGAAGACGACGATCGCCGCGCGGAACACGGTGCGGGCGCCGAAGCGATCGGCGGCCCAGCCGCTCAGGGGAATGAACACCGCAAGCGACAGGAGGTAGGAGGTGAGGGCGAGCTTGAGCGCGATCGGGTCTTCGCCGAGGTCTCGGGCGATGGCCGGCAACGACGTCGCGATTACCGTCGAGTCCATGGTCTCCATGAAGAGAGCGACCGCGACGATGAGGGTGACGAAGTAGCGGGGCATGTGGCAGGTGTTAGAGGGACGATGTGTCGGACATGGGGCCGCGAGCCCCATAGGGTCAAGGGCTTGAGTCAATGCGCGTCATTAACAAATGGTAAGCCGGGGCAAAGGCGGCGGCGCGGAGCAGCGGGGCGGCAGCCGCAAGCTCGCCGTGAAGCTGCGCACGGCGAAGGGCCGCAAGATCGCCTCGACCCGCTGGCTGCAGCGCCAGCTTAACGATCCTTACGTCGAGGAGGCGAAGCGGCGGGGTTACCGCTCGCGCGCCGCGTTCAAGCTTGTCGAGATGGACGACAAATACCGCTTCCTCAGGCCGGGGATGATCGTGCTCGATCTCGGCGCAGCTCCGGGAGGCTGGAGCCAGATCGCGGCTGAGCGGGTCGGCTCGGCCGAGGGGAAGGGGCAGGTGCTCGCCGTCGATCTTGCCGCCATCGAGCCGCTGCCGGGTGTGGAGGTGCTGACGCAAGATGTGAGCGCGGATGGCGCGCCCGCGCTGATCGGCGCCGCGCTGAAAGGCGGCCACGCCGATGTCGTCCTCTCCGATATGGCCGCGCCCGCCACAGGGCACCGATCCACCGACCATGTGCGCGTGGTGGCGCTGGTCGAGGCAGCGCTCGATCTTGCCGAGGATGTGCTGAAGCCGGGAGGAACCTTCCTCGCCAAGGTGTTTCAGGGGGGCGCAGGCGGCGAGCTGGTCGCACGGCTCAAGCGCTCCTTCGCCAAAGTGCAACATTTGAAGCCGAAAGCGAGCCGGCCTGAGTCGCCTGAGGTCTATGTTCTGGCGACAGGCTTTCGTGGCGCGAAATGAAAAGGGCCCCCGCGGGATCGCGGAGGCCCTTCCTCGTCAGGATAGGCTGTGCAGGCTAGTAATATGAGACGCACGCGTTGTATCGCGACCACCAATAGGGGCTGCCGGTGGCGTACGCTCGCTGGCGAAGCCAGTAGCAGTTGTCGCCGTAGGCGTAGTAGTCGGGACCGTAGGCCCAGACCCAGACGCCGTTCCTGAAGACCCGATGCCGGAAGTGGTCATGGTCGTGGTTGCGGTCGTGATCGCGCTCGGCAAACCGACGATTGCGGTCGCCGTGGTCATGACCGCGGTCGCGATCAAAGGCTTGGGGGCCGCCGCGACGGTGGTCGCCCTTCGGTCCTCCCTGATTGGAATCGCGGCTCGTGTATCGCGGGCCGCTATAGGCGCGGCTGTAGGCGCGGACACCACCATTGTCGGCGAAAGAGCGCGCGCTGCGTGGGCCGCCGCCTAGGCTCGGGCCTCCGCCGCCTCTTGCGAAGCCGCGGCCACCGCCGCCTCCGGGACCGCCACCGCCACCGCCGCCGGAGAAGGCGGGACCGCCGCCACCTCCACCCACATGGCCGCCGCCACCTCCGCCGCCGCCGCCGCCACCTCCGCCGCCACCGCCTCCGCCTCCGCCTCCGCCTCCGCCTCCGCTAAATCCGCCGCCGCCTCCGCCGCCGTGGCCGACGAGGATGAGGGAGCCGGATGTGCTGCCGGGGATTTTCAGATTGATCGGCGCGGACGTTGCCGACGTCGATCCCAGCACGGCGGGCAGGAAAAGCAAACCGCCCGCTAGAGCGGCCGTAGCCGCCAGGGGTGCTTTCATGACAATTCTCCTTGATTCATCAGACGGGGGACCGGCGGCTCATCCTGCCGGCCCAACGCCGCTCCCCGAGATAATGCGAGAACGGCGCCCTCAGTTCCAGCCCCGAGAAGACACAAATCCGTGTACGGCCCTTAGTCAGCCTCGTCGCGAAGCCGCGCATTCTCGGCTTCGAGCGCGGCGATGCGCTTCTCGAGCACATCGATGGCGGCAGCGACATTCTCGACAAACAGCATTTGCGGGATGTGTTGTGGACAGTTCGCATCCCAGGCCTCGACCGTGAACAGGATCGCGGCCTCAGGGCGCGCGCGATAGTCCTCAGGGAACAGACGCGCGATCAACTGAGGGTCGTTCTCGATCACGCGGGCTTGTCCCCAAATCTTCACGCGACGGCGATTCTGGTAGTCCATGAGGAAGAGCATGGCGCGCGGGTTCTCGGCGAGATTGCCGGTGCTGATATATTGCCGGTTGCCGGCGAAATCGGCGAAGGCGAGCGTCGTCTCGTCGATGACGCGCAAGAAGCCCGGCGGTCCGCCGCGGTGCTGGACGTAAGGCTGCCCGTCCTTGCTCGCGGTCGCCAGGTAGAACGACCTCAGGCCCGAGATGAACTTGGCGAGGACGGCGTCGATCTTCGTCTCCCAGCCGCCATTCTGTTCGAGGCGCGCATAGGCGCCGCGCGAGCCGCGGCGCTCTTGAACGGCCTTTACCGAAGGCGAGAAGGCGATGTCTGTGGAGGCCATGTTGCTCCCCCCTGGTGCAGCCCCCTTAGGGCTGGCTCTACCAAGACTAAATGGTGCATTCCGCTCATGGAGAGTATTGCCTATCATTCCAATTGATCTTTCCAGATTTCGGAATGATGGAATGGACCGCTTAGCCGCCATGCGCGTGTTCACGGCTGTCGCCGATGCCGGAAGCCTGTCGGGCGCCGGACGCCGCCTGAATATGCCGCTCGCGACCGTCAGCCGTCATCTGGCGGCGCTCGAGGATGAGATCGGGGTGCGTCTCATGACCCGCACCACGCGGCATCTCGCGCTTACCGAGCCCGGCCGGCACTACCTTGAGTCCTGCCGCCGCATCCTCGCCGAGCTCGAGGCGGCGGACCTTGCCCTTGCCGGGCAGCATCTGGAGCCGCGCGGCGAGATTGCCATCACGGCGCCCGCCATGTTCGGCCGCCTCCACGTGGTGCCCATCGTGGTTGCGTTTCTCGAGGCCTTCCCGCAGGTCACCGCCCGGCTGCTGCTGGTCGACCGCGTCGTCGATCTGATCGAGGAGGGGCTGGACGTCTCGGTGCGGATCGGAGTTCTTGCCGACTCCTCGCTGATGGCGACGCGGGTCGGGGGCATTCGCCTGGTGACATGCGCGAGCCCTGCCTATCTTGCCAAGCATGGCGCGCCGGCGACGCCCCTCGAACTTGCCGGGCATGACTGCATCAGCTTCGGGGCCTTTTCACCCGCCGAACGCTGGGTCTATGCCGGCCCAATCAAGTCCCGGCGGGTCCCCGTGCATTCACGGCTCATCGTCAACACCGCTGACGCTGCGAGTGGCGCCGCGCGAGCCGGGCTTGGGGTCACCAGAGTGCTGTCCTATCAGGCCGAGTCGAGCGTCGCAGAAGGGGCGCTCCGCCTCATCCTTGAGGACTTCGAGCCTGAGGCCTTGCCTGTGAGCCTGCTCCATCGCGAGGATCGCCTGCCGCAGGCCAAGGTGCAGCGCTTCATCGCTTTCGCCGCGCCGCGGCTCCGTGCCGCGCTAAAGGCCCAATCGGGCCGCCCTCGCTAACAAAGATCGATGCTTCGCTTCCCAAAGCCAGGGCAAGCTGCTAAAGGAAGCCGCCAACCGGTGGGACGCTTCCCGCCCCGAGATGAGGTTGGCCGATGCCCGAAGGGCAGTCTCCAGACGACAAGTTTCCGCTCGATTCCAAGGTCGCGCTGACCTTCGACGACGTGCTCATTCGGCCAGCCGCCTCAGACGTGCTGCCGAGCAAGGTCGATGTCTCATCGCGCGTCACCCGGACCATTGGCGTGCATATCCCGATCCTCTCCTCGGCCATGGATACGGTCACCGAGGCGCGGCTCGCCATCGCCATGGCACAGTCGGGCGGCATCGGGGTGATCCACCGCAACCTAGACCCTGAGGCGCAGGCCGCCCAGGTGGCGCAGGTCAAGAAGTTCGAGTCCGGCATGGTGGTGAACCCCGTCACAATCCATCCTACCGCGAGCCTTGCCGAAGCGCTGAAGCTGATGGCCGACCATCAGATCTCCGGCATCCCGGTGGTGGAGCCGGCGCAAAACGGGAGCCGCGACGGCAAGCTCGTCGGCATCCTCACCAATCGCGACGTGCGTTTCGCCACCAATCCGAACCAGCCGGTCTACGAGTTGATGACCAAGGAGCGGCTCATCACCGTGAGCGAAACCGTCGGCATGGAGGAAGCCAAGCGCCTGCTCCATCAGCATCGCATCGAGAAGCTGCTCGTGGTCGACGACGAGTATCGCTGCATCGGCCTGATCACCGTGAAGGACATCGAGAAGGCGAGAATCCATCCCCATGCCTGCAAGGACGAGCAGGGGCGCTTGCGCGTGGCGGCGGCGACCAGCGTCGGCGATGAAGGCTTTGCTCGCACCGAGCGGCTGATCGAGGCCGGCGCCGATCTCATCGTGGTCGACACCGCCCATGGCCATCAGGCGCGCGTGCTCGAGGCCATCGGCCGGATCAAGCGGCAATCGAATGCGGTGCAGGTGGTCGCAGGCAACGTGGCGACGCGGGACGGCACTATGGCGCTGATCGATGCCGGCGCCGATGCGGTGAAGGTCGGCATCGGCCCCGGCTCGATCTGCACCACGCGCATCGTGGCCGGCGTCGGCGTGCCGCAACTCACGGCGCTGCTCGAAGCGGTCGAGGTGGCGAAGAAGCACGACGTGCCGGTGATCTCGGACGGCGGCATCAAATATTCCGGCGATCTCGCCAAGGCGCTCGCCGCCGGCGCCGATTGCGTGATGATCGGCTCGCTGCTCGCCGGCACCGACGAGAGC
>DASUZQ010000211.1:0-10946 GCA_036376815.1 Methyloceanibacter sp.
GTGGGCGACCGCCAGGCGCTCGCGCTTGAGGTAATCGGCAACGGCCCGGCGAAGCCCGGGGTCCCTGATCCAATGGGAGCTATAGGTCTGGACGGGAAGGTAGCCGCGGGCGAGCTTGTGCGCGCCTTGGGCGCCGGCTTCGACCCTGACGAGCTTGCGCTCTATCGCAAAGTCGATGGCCTGGTAGTAGCAGACCTCGAAATGCAGACACGGGTGCTCCTCGAGCGCGCCCCAATAGCGGCCATAGAGCGCGTCGGAGCCGATAAAATTCAGCGCGCCGGCGATGGCGCGGCCGTTACGTCTGGCGAGCACCAGCAGGACCTCATCGCGCATGGTCTCCCCGATCAGGCTGAAGAAGGTCCGCGTCAGATACGGCGAGCCCCATTTGCGTGAGCCGGTATCCATGTAGAAGGCGAAGAAGGCGTCCCAGTGGGCCTCGGTGAGATCGGTGCCCGTGACCCGCTCGATCTCGATCCCGCCTTCGAGTGCCCGCTTGCGCTCGCCGCGAATGGCCTTCCGCTTGCGTGAGGCGAGCGCGGCCAAGAAATCTTCGAAGCTCTCGTAGCTCTCGTTCCGCCAATGGAACTGCTGGTCGTTGCGCTCGAGGAAGCCGAGCTTGCCCGCAAGCTCGCATTCTTCGCGCGTGGGAAAGGTGACGTGCAGCGAGGAGGCTTCGAGCCGATCGGTCAGCGTTGCCGCGGCCTGCAGCAGGAGCGCCTGGCGCTCGGCCCGGTCAGGGCCATCGCGTACCAGCAGCCGCCGACCCGTAACCGGTGTGAAGGGTACGGCGGCCTGCAGTTTCGGATAGTAGCCGCCGCCGGCGCGCTCGTAGGCGTCGGCCCAGGCGTGATCGAAAACATATTCGCCGTAGGAATGCGATTTCAGATAGCAGGGCATGCAGGCGGAGATGCCGCCAGCTGCGTCCTCCAGAACGAGATGCTGCGGCAGCCATCCGGTCGCACGCGTCGCCGATCCGCTCTCTTCCAGCGCGTGCAGAAAGGCATGGCTGATGAACGGGTTGCCAAGGCGCGCTGCGTTGTCGCGCGAATCGGCGCCACGCGCACAAGCGTCCCACTCCGAAGCCGGTACGGCGGCGATGCCCTGGATCACGCGGACGATCGCGCCTTCGGTACTTTTCGAGCGCTGTTCGATGTCGCCTATGGTTCAATTCCTTCGAAGATCATGGCGTCGGCGAAAAGCTGTGCGGTTGCCTTGTCGGCCTCGCTGCGCACCGTCCAGGTGAGCAGCGGCAGGCGGAAGAGGTCGCGCGCGATCCCGGGCGCGAGCGCAGGGAGTGCCCTGATATCGTAGGCGATGAAGTGGGGCCGTGCGAAGGCCGCGGTCAAGAGATGGCGCATAGTGAAGCGCTGCCAGGCCGACAAGTCAGGCCAATAGTGCTTGTCCTCGAAGCGCTCTGAGATCAGTCCGCGCGGCAGCGAGGGCGCCGCGCGGCGGAATGCCGCGACGCACTCAGGGTCGAACGACATCACCGCCACCTGGCCCTTATAGGCGCGCAAGGCGTCGGCAATGTTTTGCTCGTAGGCGTGATCGCCGCTCCACGTGCTCTTCACTTCGACGAGGAGAGGCACGCGCCCGCCGACGAGGCCGAGCAGCCCATCGAGCGACAGGATGCAGTCGCTGCTGTTGCGCAAGGGGATCCGGCACAGGGCGGCGGCTTCGCGCGCGGCAACCGCACCGGTCTCCGCCGTCAGCCGGTCGAGCGTCCGGTCATGGAACACGATCGGTGCGCCGTGCGCCGCGCATTGCAGATCGACCTCCACGGCGTAGCCCTTGGCGATCGCCGCCTCGACTGCTGAGGCGCTGTTCTCGACGATGCCGTGAGCCGCATCATGCAGTCCGCGATGGGCGATCGGCCGCTTCAACCAAACGAGCGCATCCCGGGTCATGGGCGAGCGCCGGCGGCTACCGCTAATCCACCGCGAAGATGGCGTCGATTTCGACCGCGGCGCCAAGCGGCAGGCTCGCACAGCCGACGGCAATGCGGGTGTGCCGGCCCTTCTGGCCGAGCACTTTGACGATCAGCTCGGAAGCGCCGTTGATCACTTTGGGGTGGTCAACGAAGCCAGGCGCCGAGCTGACAAAGCCGTTCAGCCGCAGGCACTGCACGATGCGGTCGAGATCGCCGAGCGCCGCCTTGGCCTGGGCGAGAATATTGAGGGCGCAAAGCCGCGCTGCCTCTTGGCCCTGGGCGATATCGAGACCGGCCCCTAGCGTGCCGGTCACCGCAAGCTTTCCGTCCTTGAGCGGCAATTGACCGGCCACGAAGAGCTGGCCGTTGAGATGCAGAAACGAGACGTAGTCCGCGACGGGGAGAGCAACCTCGGGAAGGGTGAGGTCCAGCGCCTTCAGCCTTGCTTCGATCTCTCCGGCCATGCCGCCTCCAATCTGCGGTTGTGCGCACTTTGGGCGCATCGCCGTGCGAACATCGGGCAAAACCCGACCCTCCGCAAGCGGAGTGCTGGACCCTTGTCCCGGGCGTCCGTTGGTGCGAAGAATCGCTGCCCCGCGCGAAGGTTCGCGGAGGGATGGTTGGGCGAGGAGCGGCATGGTGTCTGTGGCTTTGAGAGTGATGCTCACGATTGCGTCGGCGGCGATGCTGGCGGGCGGCTTGGCGCGGCCGGCGGAAGCCTTTGCGGCCAAGGAGCCGATCAAGCTTGCGCCCCACCGTGCCGTCTACGAGGTGACGCTCGACGACGCCCGCTCGGCCTCAGGCATCACCGGCATCGACGGGCGCATGGTGTTCGAGTTCACCGGCTCAGAATGCGACGGCTACACGCTCAATATGCGCATGGTCACGCAGATGACCGATTCACAAGGGCAGACCAACCTGACCGACCTCCGGTCGTCGACCTGGGAGCAGGGCGACGGGCAGAAGTTCCGCTTCCAGTCGGCGCAATATCTGAACGACAAGCTCGGCGACGTCACTATGGGGCGAGCGACACGCAACCCTGACGCCGCGGTCCAGGTCAAGCTCAGCCAGCCAAGCCATGCCGAGCTCAACCTCTCCGGCAAAGTGCTGTTTCCCACCCAGCACAGCCTCGCCTTGATGAACGCGGCGCTGGATGGACAAGGCCTACTGCAAGCCCAGATCTATGACGGCTCCGAGAAGGGCCAGAAGGTCTATGAGACCACGGCCTTTATCGGCAAGCCGGTGGCGCCCGGAACCGAGGAGAAGCTCGAGGCGCCGGCCAAGGAGAAGGGGCTTGCCGGCCTCATTTCATGGCCGGTGTCGATCGGCTATTTTGAGTCAAAAGCCGGAGACCTCACGCCGAGCTATCAGATAGATTTTCGACTTTACGCCAATGGCGTAAGCCGCGAACTCCTGATCGATTACGGCGACTTTTCGGTGCATGGCACGCTCACGTCGCTCGAATATTTGAAGGCCGCCGAGTGTCGAGACCCGACGGCCGCTCGATAGCGGAGCCCACGCCGGAAAATCGCCGATTCCCACCATCTTTGCGGGTTTCCGAAAGCATTTGGTTACAGGTTTTGCGGTGAAATCCCGCCCCTGCCGATGGGGAGCGCGACCGATGTTGTGGAAGGATGGGGCCGCTCTCAGCGCCATGGCGCAGCGGGTCAAGATCGCCCATCATGGACCGACCGAATCGCCTGAGCCGCAGCCGATGGCCAAAACCGTTCTGATCGTCGAGGACAACGAGCTGAACATGAAGCTCTTTCATGATCTGCTCGACGCGCACGGCTATAAGACCCTGCAAACAAGGAACGGCATGGAGGCGCTTTCTCTTGCCCGCGAGCACAGGCCTGACCTCATCCTCATGGACATTCAGCTGCCGGAGGTCTCGGGGCTCGAAGTGACCAAGTGGCTGAAAGAGGACGATCAGCTCAAGACGATTCCGGTGGTGGCGGTGACCGCCTTCGCCATGAAGGGGGACGAAGAGCGCATCCGCGAAGGGGGCTGCGAGGCCTACATATCGAAGCCGATCTCGGTGTCGATGTTCCTCGCTACGGTGCGGCAGTTCATCGGCGAAGCCCGGTAGCGCTACATGACCGCATGCGTCCTCGTGGTCGACGACGTCGACGCCAATGTCAAATTGCTCGAGGCGCGCCTGACCGCCGATTTTTCGAGGTGCGCACCGCCCGAAGCGGCCGGGAGGCGCTTGAGATCTGCGCCAACGAACGCGCCGACGTGGTGCTGCTCGACGTGATGATGCCGGGCATGGACGGTTTCGAGGTCTGCCGCAGGCTCAAGGCCGAGACGCGCACCCGGCACATTCCAGTGATCATGGTGACCGCTCTCGATCAGCCAACCGATAGGGTGAGGGGGTTCGAGGCGGGAGCCGACGACTTCCTTACCAAGCCTGTCGACGATGTCGCTCTGGTCAAGCGGGTGAGGAATCTCGCGCGGTTGAAGATGCTGACCGACGAGATGCTGATGCGCGCTTCGACCGAGGAACAGTTGGGTTTCGCCGGCGACCTGCATAAGCCTTTCGACCAGGTTGCAGGCGGCGGCCGGATACTGCTCGTCGAGGACAATGACAGCTCCTACCGGCGCATTCAGGACGCGCTCAGGGGCGAGTTCGATCTCGCCCGGGAGGCCGATCCTGCAAGTGCGCTGCTGCGGCTCCCCGACGGCGATTTCGATCTCATCATCGTAAGCCTCAGCCTGCAGGATGCGGACGGCTTGCGGCTATGCTCGCAAGTTCGCTCGCTCGACCGGGCGCGCCATTTGCCGCTCCTGATCATCGTCGAGCCTGGCGACGACGCACCCCTGCTCAGGGGCCTGGACATGGGGGTCAACGATTACGTGGTGCGCCCGATCGACCCGAACGAGCTGTTGGCGAGGGTGCGTACCCAGCTCAAGCGCAAGCGCTATATCGACCATTTGCGGGTACGGCTCGAGGAGAGCGTCGAGATGGCCATTCTCGACCCGCTCACCGGGTTGCACAATCGCCGTTATATGACGAGCCATCTCGCCACGCTGTTCGATGACGCCGCACGGCGCGGCAAGCCTCTTTCGGTGCTGCTGATCGACATCGACCATTTCAAGGCGGTCAACGACAGCCACGGCCACGATGCCGGGGATGCAGTGTTGCGGGAGTTTGCCACGAGGATTCGCCGCGACACGCGCGGCATCGATCTCGCCTGTCGGCTCGGCGGCGAGGAGTTCGTGGTGGTGATGCCGGACTGCGATTTGGCAAAAGCCTATCAGGTCGGCGAGCGCTTGCGCCAATGCATCGAGACGGCTCCTTTCGAGGTCGGAGGAAAGGTCGGCCTGTTGCAGGTCACGGCCAGCGTCGGGGTCGCGGCGCTCGAATTTGACGACGACGCGCCTGAGCAGATGCTGAAACGGGCGGATGAGGCGCGAAGCGCGACGGCCGCAATCGGGTTGTGGCCGACGCAGCCTAAAGGCCCTCGGCCAAGGCAATCAGCCGAATCACCCACAGATTTTCGTTGCTAGCCTTTGTTTTTCGACTTGACGTTGCGCTTGAAGCGTTCTGGTTAAGGCGTTAGACTGGCTGTGTTTTCACCAGATTAGCCACGCAATAGAGTTTGATTTTTTCGATTTGTCGGCTAGTTTGTATTTGACTTGACACCGGTAAGAATTGAGGCCGGAGGTAAGTATGGGGTGAGGGGAAATGCGCGTGTGGGGCTCGTGCTCGCGCATCTCGACATCATCAATGAGATAACCCTACGGAATGCTCAGGTCCGCCGCATCTCCTGGGTCCGTGGGGTTCGGTCGGCCGGAGCGCGGTTTGAGTGGCCTCCTCGTTAGCGCCGCGTTTCGGCCGACCACCTATTGCCAAGGATAAACCTTGGCGGGTGGCCGAGCCATCACTTCCACGACGCAGCGCTCCTATGTCCATCAGCTGATGGACATATGCACCGGCGACAGGGCTCTTGCCCTTATTTGATTTTGCTTTCCTTGAAGTCGACGTGCTTGCGGGCAACCGGATCGTACTTCTTGAACACGAGCTTCTCGGTCTGGTTCCGCGGGTTCTTCTTCGTGACGTAATAATAGCCGGTGCCCGCGCTGCTCACGAGCTTGATCTTTTGCGTGACGGGCTTTGCCATTTCATCCTCGCTCTCAAAAAAGTTGGGCGAACCCTACTCGCCGGGACCCGGAAGTCAAGACCGGGAAGTCAAGCCGTCAGCGGCCCCGGCGGTTGCGGATCCCCACGTCGAAGGGCTCGATCTTCTCCTCTTCGGCATTGGGATCGAAGCCGTGCATGAGCAGCGCCCATTGCAGGCCGACAAGGGCGCCCTTGACCGGCGGCAGGATCAGCAGCGCAAGCAAGACCGTGAGCGGCAGCCAGAGCGCCGCATGCAGCCAAAGCGGCGGCCGGTAGGCCATCTCCACGGCAAGCACCAGGCCCACCACGATATGGCCGACGATGACGATGGTGAAATAGGGAGGCGCATCGTCGGCCCGGTGATGGTGCAGCGCCTCGCCGCAATGAGGGCAATTGTCAGCCACCTTGAGATAGCGGCGGAACATGGCGCCTTTGCCGCAAGCCGGGCAAGTCAGCCTCGCGCCTCTCACCAGCGACGTCAGCACGGAGCGCTCGCCGGTCGATCGCGCGTCGCGGCGGACGACGCCGGCGCGGTCAGGGACTGATCTTTCCTGCATGCTCATTCCTTATCGAAGTTCCGCAATCCTGCCAAACCGGATCGGGGTACGCGGCCTCATGCCGCGCTCTGTTTTGCTCTAGCGGCGCCCGCGTCCGCGCCCTTTCCTGGGAGCTTGCGGTTTCCGCCATTGCCCCTGGATGCGGCCGCGGGCCGGCTTGATGCCGATCATGCGGCCCTCGCTCAAAAGCTCAAAACGCAGCGCCCCGGCAGATGGAATGGCCTCGACCAGGCGCACTTCGACGGGATCGCCGAGCTGGAAGGCCGCGCCGGTCTCTTCGCCGATCAAGGCTTGGCGCTTCTCGTCATGATAGAAATATTCATGGCCGATGGACGAGGCCGGTACGAAGCCGTCGGCGCAGGTCTCGTTCAGCCGCACGAAGAGCCCGGTGCGGGTGAGCCCGGAGACGCGGGCGGCAAAGCGGGCGCCGATGCGATCGGCAAGATAAGCGGCGATCAGCCGGTCGGCAGTTTCGCGTTCCGCCGCCATGGCGCGCCGCTCGGTTCCAGAGATCGCCTCGGCGACCTTTTCGAGCAGAGGTATCTCGGCGTCGGTCAAGCCGTCATTGCCGAGCTTGAGGGCGCGGATCAGCGCCCGGTGCACCATGAGATCGGCATAGCGGCGGATCGGCGAGGTGAAGTGCGCGTAGCGCCGCAAGTTCAGACCGAAATGGCCGAAATTGCCGGCGCTGTACTCGGCCTGGGCTTGGCTGCGCAGCACCATCTCGCCCACAAGCTCGGCCGCGGGGCTCGCCCGCGTCTCGGCGAGGATGCGGTTGAAATGGGCGGGCTTCAGTTGCCCGGTCTTCGGCAGCTTAACGCCCAACGTCGCGAGAAACTCCGAGAGCGCGGCGAGCTTCTCTTTCGAAGGCTGATCGTGCACGCGATAGATCAGGGGCGTGTGCTCGGCCTCCAATTCTTCCGCTGCGGCGACATTGGCAGCGATCATGAACTCCTCGATCAGACGATGGGCGTCGAGGCGGGGAGGGGTGATGACGCCGCGCACGCGGCCCTGCTCGTCGAGCTGGATCTTGCGCTCGGGCAGATCGAGGTCGAGGGGGGCGCGTTCGGTGCGCGCCCTGGTGAGGCTGCCATAGGCGCCCCATAGCGGCAGAAGCACTGGCTCAAGCAACGGGCCGGTGACGTCGTCAGGCTTGCCGTCGATCGCTGCTTGCGCCTGCGCATAGGCGAGCGCTGCCGCCGAGCGCATCAGGCCGCGCAGGAAACGATGACCCCGTTTGCGCCCATTCTTGTCGAACACCATGCGCACGGCGAGACAGGGCCGCGCCTCCTCCGCCTGCAGCGAGCACAGATGGTTCGAGATGCGCTCGGGCAGCATCGGCACCACGCGGTCCGGGAAATAGACGGAATTGCCGCGGGCTCTCGCTTCCTTGTCGAGCGCGCTTCCTGGCTTCACGTAGGAGGCGACGTCGGCGATGTCGACCATGACCACCCAACCGCCTTTGTTCCTGGTATCGGGGTCGGCTTCGGCCCACACCGCGTCGTCGCGGTCGCGGGCGTCCACGGGGTCGAGAGTGACGAAGGGCAGATGCCGCAGATCCTCGCGGCGTTTCAGGTCGAGCTCTTTCGCCGCGTCAGCCTCGCTCAGCACGGCTTCCGGGAAGGTATCGGGAATGCCGTGGGCATGAATGGCGATGAGGCTCGTCGCCCGCTGATCTTGCGGATTGCCGAGCCGGTCGGTGACGCGGGCATTGGCGCCTCCGAAGCGGGCCGGTCCGCCGAGCTCGAAGCGGACGAGCTCGCCGTTTTCGGCGTCGTTGGTGGCGTCTCTCGCGACGCGCCATTCTTTCAGCTGCTTGCGGTCGACGGGATCAATGACACCGTGGCCGCCTGGAAGGGCGCGGAAGATGCCAAGCTGGCTCCGCGTGGCGCGGGGAAGCCGCTTGATCGGCCGCGCCTGGTACGGGGTGTCGGCGTCGGCGCCAAGAGGCGTGATGCGCGCCAGAACGCGATCGCCGATGCCGGCAGCCGGCCCCTTGTCTTGCTTACTCTCGACAATAAGGATGCGCGGAGGCGGACCATGCTCCTCGGGCCAGTTGGCGGGCCTCGCGATGAACTCGCCGTAGGAATCGCGCTCGACGATCTCGAGCACGGTCACGGACGGCAGCACGCCGGGCCGCTGGAGCTTGCGGCGGGAGCCCGCGATCAGCCCGTCGTCGGCCATAGCGCGCAACAGCTCTTTCAGAGCGACGCGGTCACCGCCTTTGACGCCGAAGGCGCGCGCGATCTCGCGCTTGCCGGCTTGCACGCTGGCACCTTGCAGAAAGTCCAGAATCTCTTGCTTGGAAGGAAGCTTGCCCACTTTTTGGGATTTGGGAGCGTTCTTGGTCTTGGCCACGCCTCTTTTTAGCACGCGCGGGTCAAAACTAGTGTGCCGTCTCCTCGACGACCTCTTTCTCTTTCTTCGTCTTTTTGGCTTTGCTCGCCTTGCGCGCGGGCTTCTTTGCCGGCCCCTTGGCCGCTCGCGCGGCGATCAGCTCGACGGCATCAGCCATCGTCACCTCTTCAGGGTTCCGGTCCTTGGGCAAAGTGGCGTTGATCTTGCCATGCTTCACGTAAGGTCCGTAACGGCCGCTCAGCACCTGCACGGCGCCTTTGAGCTCGGGATGCTCGCCGAGGTCCTTGATGACGGTGGCGCCTCGGCGAATGCGGTTCGCAGCCTTCTCGGCGAGCAGGCTGACAGCGCGATTGATGCCGACGGTGAAGACCTCGTCGGCGCCGCTCAAGCTCGCATATTTGCCGTCGTTCTGAACGTAGGGCCCGAAGCGGCCGAAGCCGGCGGTGATCGGCTTGCCGGTCTCGGGATGGGCGCCAATTTCGCGCGGCAGCGACAGCAAAGAGAGCGCGCGCGTGAGATCGATACCCTCCGGATCGAAACCCTTCGGGATGGAGGCGCGCTTCGGCTTCTCCTCGCCATTTTCGCCCAGCTGGACGTAAGGCCCGAAGCGCCCGGTGCGTAGCGTCACATCGAGCTCGGTCTCAGGATCGGTGCCGAGCAGCTTGCCTTCGCTGCCGAGCGCGCCCGTCTTGTCGCCGCCGTCGGCGAGCTGGCGGGTGAAGCGGCAGTCGGGATAGTTGGAGCAGCCGATGAAGGCGCCAAACTTGCCGATCTTGAGGCTCAAGCGGCCGGTCTCGCAGGAGGGGCAGGCGCGCGGATCGCCACCGGCCTCAGTGCCCGGGAAGATGTGCGGCCCGAGCATGTCGTTCAGCGCATCGAGCACCTCGGCGATACGCAAGTCGCCGATATCGTGGACGGCGGCGATGAAATCGCGCCAGAAGTCGCGAAGCACGTCCTTCCAAGCGAGCTGTCCGGCCGAGATCAGGTCCAGCTTCTCCTCGAGGTCGGCGGTGAAGTCGTATTCGACGTAACGGCGGAAGAAGTTCTCGAGGAATGCGGTGACGAGGCGGCCCTTGTCCTCGGGATGAAGCCGCTTCTTGTCGAGCCGGACATATTCGCGGTCGCGCAAGATGTTGAGCGTCGAGGCATAGGTCGATGGACGGCCGATGCCGAGCTCTTCCATCTTCTTGATGAGGCTCGCTTCGGTGTAGCGCGGAGGCGGCTCGGTGAAATGCTGCTTCGCCTCGATCTTGCGCGCATCGAGCCGATCGCCTTGAGCCAGGATGGGGAGGGCGCCATCGTCACCGATCACATCGTCGGTGCCTTCCTCATAAAGCTTGAGGAAGCCGTCGAAGCGGACCACCGAGCCCGTCGCGCGCAGACCATACAGTACACCGTCATTGCCGGTGACGGCGATCTCGGCGGTAGTGCGCTCAATCTCGGCGCTCGAAGCCTGGCTTGCCAGCGTGCGCTGCCAGACGAGCTTGTAGAGCTTGAGGGCATCGTCATCGAGGTAGCGGGCAACCTTCTCAGGCTTCTTGCTGAAGTCGGTCGGCCTGATGGCTTCGTGGGCTTCCTGCGCGTTCTTGGCCTTGGTCTCGTATTGGCGTGGGTTTGCGGGCACGTAGTTCCGCCCATAGAGCTGCTCGACCGTGCGCCTCGCCGCGGCGATGGCCTCGGGCGCGATCTGCACGCCGTCGGTCCGCATATAGGTGATCAGGCCTTCGCTTTCGCCACCCATGTCCACGCCTTCATAGAGCCGCTGAGCGATCTGCATGGTGTGGCGCGGAGAGAAGCCGAGCTTGCGCGAGGCCTCCTGCTGCAGGGTCGAGGTGGTGAACGGGGGCGCCGGATGGCGGCGCTGCGACTTGCTTTCGACGCTTTGCACGACGAAGCGGCCGCCTTCGAGCGCGGCCTTGAGGCGCATGGCGGTGGCCTCATCGGCAATGTCGAACTTCTCGAGCTTCTTGCCGTCGAT
>DASUZQ010000212.1:0-6480 GCA_036376815.1 Methyloceanibacter sp.
GTCTGGGCAAAGGCGAGGAAGGCGGCGGCGGTGGTGATCTCGAAGAGCGTGATCAGCTCGCCGGCATTGGCGGCCTCGGCGCGGGCGAGGCAGTCGACCAGCCTGTCCTCGCTGATCGGCGCGCCTCCATCAGGCCCGGCAAGCAGAATGCGCTCATGGAAGTTGACGAGGTGCGGAGAGGTGTAGACGTGCACGCGCTTGCCCAAGGCCTCGGCGATGGCGCGGACGAAGGCGATCAGCGATCCCTTGCCGTTGGTCCCGGCGACGTGGACCACGGGAGGCAGGCGGCGCTCGGGATGGTCAAGGGCCGCGAGCAGACGCTCGATGCGCCCGAGCGACAGGTCGATCGATTGCGGGTGCAGCGCCTTGAGGCGCTCAAGCAGTGTGACGCTTCCCGAGACCGAGGGCAGTGGGATGCGGCCCTCGTCGCTGTGGGGCAAAGTGGTCAAGGAGATTGGCCTTAGACGTTTCGCGGCGGACGGGGTTCGGCAGGGGTGCCGAAGGGCTCGTTCACATGATCGTCGTCGTCCTCCTCGACCTCGATATCCACGATCTCGCCATTGCCGCCGAGTCTCGCCAGCGTCGTAGCCGGCGCCGGATGCGAATTCATGCCGTCGAGATGCTCGGGAATGGCGATGTCGCGCCCGGGCCTCGTGTGGGTTAGCAGACGGCAGATGCGGCCAAGCGTGTCGCGCAGCTGATGGCGATGCACCACCATGTCGACCATGCCGTGGTCGAGCAGATATTCGGCGCGCTGGAAACCGTTGGGCAGCTGCTCGCGGATGGTTTGCTCGATGACGCGAGGACCGGCGAAGCCGATCAGCGCGCCGGGCTCGGCAATGTGGATGTCGCCGAGCATGGCGTAGGAGGCGGTGACGCCGCCGGTGGTCGGATGCGTCAGCACCACGACGTAAGGAAGCTTCGCCTCGCGCAGCTCCTGCACCGCCACGGTGGTGCGCGGCATCTGCATCAGCGAAAGGATGCCTTCCTGCATGCGCGCGCCGCCGGAAGCGGCAAACAAAATGAACGGGCTATGGCGCTTCACCGCTGTGCGCAGGCCGGAAATCACCGCTTCGCCGGCCGCGGTGCCGAGCGAGCCGCCCATGAAATCGAAATCCTGGACGGCGGCGACGATCTTGTCACCTTGCAGCTTGCCGGCGCCGACAAGGAGCGCGTCGGCAAGGCCGGTCTTGCTGCGGGCGTCCTTGATGCGGTCGGTGTAGCGCCGCTCGTCGCGGAATTTGAGCGGATCGATCGGCACCTCGGGAAGAGCGATGGTCTCGTATTCGCCGCCGTCGAACAGGCCTTTCAGCCGCGCCGCCGCCGAAACGCGCATGTGATAATTGGAGCCGGGAACCACGAACTGGTTGGCTTCGAGATCCTTGTAATAGATCATCTGCCCCGTTTCGGGGCATTTGACCCACAGATTGTCCGGCATCTCCTTCTTGCGAAGGATGCTGCGAATCTTGGGCCTGACGACGTTGTTGATCCAGTTCACGGGACTACCAAACGATCAAAAAGCAACAATCACCTTAAACTCGAAATCATGCCTAAAGCGCGGCGGCGGCGGCGGGCTGGCGGAGCGCCGAGGCGAGCTGCTCCACCAGGGCCAGAGCCTTGGGGCCGGTTTCGGGCGTCGCCTTGCCTTCGGTATCGAGGCTTTGGGCGATCGCCGACACAAGCGCCGAGCCGACCACCACGCCCTCGGCGAGCTTGGCGATGGCGCTCACCTGCTCCTTGGTCTTCACGCCGAAGCCGACGGCGATGGGAAGCTTGGTTGCGGCCTTGATGCGGGCCACCTGGGCGCCGACATCGGCAAGATTTGGCGCAGCCGTGCCCGTAATCCCGGCAATTGACACGTAATAGACGAACCCCGAAGTATTGGCGAGCACGGCCTGAAGGCGCTTGGCGTCGGTCGTTGGCGTAGCCATGCGTATGAAGTTCAGCCCCGCCTCGCTTGCCGGCGGGCGAAGCTCGGCATCTTCCTCTGGCGGCATGTCGACCACGATCAAACCATCGACTCCGGCGGCGACCGCGTCCTTCAGGAACCGGTCCACACCGTAGATATATATGGGGTTGTAATAACCCATTAGCACGATGGGGGTGGAATCGTCCTTTTCGCGGAAGGACTTAACCATGCGGAGGGTCTTCACCATGGTCTGGCCGGCGGCAAGCGCGCGCTGCGAGGAGGCCTGGATCGCCGGCCCGTCGGCCATGGGGTCCGAGAACGGCATGCCGAGCTCGATGAGGTCGGCTCCGGCGCTCGGCAGCGCTTTCAGCAGCTTGAGCGAGGTTGCCTCGTCCGGATCGCCGGCAGTGATGAAGGTCACGAGCCCGGCGCGGCCTTCGCGCTTCAGCGCGGCGAAGCGTGGTTCGATCCGACTCATGCTGGCGATCCTGGCCGCGAGCTCGCTCCTCGCGTCTTGGCGCTCAGACAGCTTGCAACGGAGTCGAGGTCCTTATCGCCGCGGCCCGAAACATTGACCACCATCAAATGATCCTTCGGCTTCCGCGGCGCGAGGTCGAGCACGCGGGCGAGCGCGTGTGCCGGCTCGAGCGCCGGGATGATGCCTTCGAGCTTGCTGCAGAGCTGGAACGCGGCTACAGCCTCGTCATCGGTCGCCGAGAGGAAGGTGACGCGGGCCATGTCGTTGAGCCAGGCATGCTCGGGTCCGATGCCGGGATAATCGAGCCCTGCGGAAATCGAATGCGCTTCCTCGATCTGGCCGTCGCCGTCCATCAGCAGATAGGTGCGGTTGCCGTGCAGCACGCCTGGCCTGCCGCCGGCAATCGAGGCCGCGTGCTTGCCGCTATCGAGGCCGAGGCCGGCAGCTTCCACGCCGTAGATTTCGATGCCGCGCTCGTCGAGGAAGGGATGGAACAGGCCCATGGCGTTGGAGCCGCCGCCAATGCAGGCGATCAGCGAATCCGGCAGGCGGTTCTCCGCCGCAAACATCTGCTCGCGGGTCTCGCGGCCGATGATCGACTGGAAATCGCGCACCATCGCCGGGTAAGGATGCGGACCGGCCACCGTGCCAATGCAATAGAAGGTGTCGTGGACATTGGCGACCCAATCGCGCAATGCCTCGTTCATCGCATCCTTGAGTGTCTTGGAACCAGATTCGACGGCGCGAACCTCGGCGCCGAGGATCTTCATCCTGAGCACGTTCGGCTTCTGCCGCTCGACGTCGACGGAGCCCATGTAGACGATGCAGGGCAGCCCAAACTTCGCGCACAACGTCGCGGTGGCGACGCCATGCATGCCGGCGCCGGTCTCGGCGATGATGCGCGTCTTGCCCATGCGCATGGCCAGCATGATCTGGCCGAGCACGTTGTTCACCTTGTGCGCGCCGGTGTGATTGAGCTCCTCGCGCTTGAAATAAATTTTGGCGCCGCCGCAGTGCTGGGTGAGCCGCTCGGCGAAATAGAGCGGCGAGGGCCTGCCGACATAGGTTGCGAGATGACTGTCCATCTCGGCCTGAAAGGACGGATCGGCCTTCGCCTCGTTGTAGGCCCGCTCCAGATCGAGGATCAGCGGCATCAGCGTCTCGGCGACGAAGCGTCCGCCGTAGAGGCCGAAATGTCCGCGCTCGTCAGGCCCGGTGCGGTAGGAGTTGGGCGGAGCCTGCTTGAGGGGAGCGCTCATGAGCCAACAGCCTTCTTGAGCGGGCTTGGCGCCTTGGCGGCCTGGAGGAAGCGGCGCACGAGGTCAGGGTCCTTCTCCCCAGGAGCCCGCTCGACGCCTGAGGATACATCGACCATCGACGCTTCCGTGACGGCGAGCGCCTCCCAAACATTGTCAGGGTCGAGCCCGCCGGACAGCGCAAAGGGCCGCTCGACCGAAGGACCGCCGAGAGCGCGCCAGTCGAACGCGAGCCCATGACCGCCGGGAAGGTTGGAGCCGGCAGGCGCTTTGGCGTCGAACAGGATCATGTCGGCAATGCCCCGGTAGGCGGCGGCTTTCGCCACATCGTCGGCGGTGGCGACGCCAATGGCCTTGATCACGCGCAAGCCTGAGCGCGCCTTGACCGCCGCCACCCGGTCGGAGGTCTCGCTGCCGTGGAGCTGAAGCAGGCCGGGGCGGACCGTGGCGAGGATGTCATCGACCAGCGCATCGTCCGGATCGACCAGGACCGCGACCGTCTCGATGCGGCCTGAGGCCGTCTCGGCGAGAGTCCGGGCCGCGTCGGGCACGATATAACGGGGGCTGTTCGGAAAGAACACGAGGCCGACATAGTCGGCGCCGGCATCAATTGCCGTCTCCACGATCTCTCGCGTGCGAACGCCGCAAATTTTCACCTTTACCGGCACCTGGCAGACTTTCCATGGCTGGGGGTGCAGGGCTCTCAACAAGCGCCCGGGCGGCGCCACCCTATGCAATTCGGGGGCCGAAGTCTATCGCAGTGCAACAAATCGCCCCCAGGCGGTGAGCCCTCAGTCGGCGGCGAGGCGGGCGCGCCGGGGACGGGCGTCGAGGCCTTCCAGCTCCTTCTCGAGGCGGTCGGCCTGGCGGCGCCAGGTCGAGGCCTCGCGGGCTTCCACGCGTGCCGTTTTTCGCCACTTGCCCTGGCCGAGCCAGGTCGCGAACCCGCCAATGACGAGCCCAAGGGCAAACGCGCCGAGCAGGAACAGGAAAAGAGGGGCCTCGATGCCGAAGCCGGCATTGGCGTCAAACGGATTGAGGCCGAGCATGACCGGCTTGCGGTTGACGACAGCGAGCGCCACGAGCAGCACGCCGATCGGCACAAGAATCAGGGCGGCGACAAGTTTGCGCATCACGGCCGCTCCATCGGGACGAGGCCTTAGGCGGCCCCATCCTCGCGGTTCAGGCGCTCGCGCAGCTCCTTGCCGGTCTTGAAGAAGGGCACGAACTTGTCCTCGACGAAGACGGTGTCGCCGGTGCGCGGATTGCGGCCTTGCCGGGCGGCGCGGTGCTTCACCGTGAAGGCGCCGAAGCCGCGCAGCTCGACCCGGTCACCGCGAGCCAGCGCGCCAGTTATTTCATCGAGCACGATGTTGATGATGCGCTCGACGTCGCGCTGAAACAGGTGCGGGTTGGCCGCAGCCACGCGCTGAATCAATTCCGACTTGATCATGATTGCCCCACATTGCCGGCTTCCCCGGCAGCAGCCCCCGCTAGCTTCCAGCAGGGTGCCAAAGCGAAACTAGACCGTCAAGCCTAAGTCCTTCCGAAACTTGACCGAATAGGGACACGAAGTTGTCAGCGGCAATGCCGAAAGAAGACGCGATCGAGCCGAACAGCCAGCCCCAAATGCCGCCGCTTTCGGACTTCGGCTTCCACTCGACCACGGAAAGTCCCGGCGTCACGTCGCGCTCCTTCTGCAGCCACCTCTTGGCGGCCCTTTCGTCGCCGATCTCATCGACGAGCTTGAGCGCCAAGGCCTGCCGGCCGGAATAGACGCGGCCGTCGGTCAAGCCCGGCACTGCCGCAGGCTCGAGATTGCGGCGCTTGCCGACAAGATCGACGAACCAGACCTTGGCCTCCTGCACCATTTCTGCAGCGAGCGCCCTGCCCTTCTCGTCGGTCGGCTCAAAGGGATTGGGTACCGCCTTCAACGGACCGCTTTTCACCTCCTCGACCTTGACCCCGAGCGTGCGCATGAGCTCGGAGACGTCGGCCCATTGGAAGATGACGCCGACCGAGCCGGTGATGGTGTTGCCGTAGACGAAGATGCGGTCGGTGGCGAGCGCGACAATATAGGCGGCTGAGGTGGCGAGCGTGCCGCACACCGCGACCACGGGCTTCTTCTCGGCGAGGCGGCGGATCGCGTCGTACATGGCTTCGCCGCCGGTGGTGGTGCCGCCGGGGCTGTTGATGTCGAGAATCACCGCCCGCACCTGGCTCGACTTGCCGACCTTGTCGAGGAGCTCGAGCATCTTCTGATCGTCGGTGATGAGGCCGCTCACCGACACGCGGGCGATGTGCGGCAGGAAGCTGCCGGTGCCGGCCAGGCGCTGGTCGCCGGCCATAATGAGGGCGATGACGAAGACGGCGAGTACGACCGCGGCAAGCCGCCAAGCGGTGAGCCGCCGCCTGAGACGGCGGCGCTCGATCACGGTCTCGGCTTCGATCACGGTCTCTTCTCTCTAGAAGATCGACAGCCTGGAGAGGCGGAGGTCAGGGCACAGCTCGCGCCGCGGACTATTCCTCGGCCTCCGTCGAATCCTCGGTCTTGGCGGCCTCGCTCTTCGCCTTACTCTTGCGCTTCGGCTTCTCGGCGGCCTCGTCGCCGTCCTCTTCCTTCGCCTTGCTCAGGGCGGCACCGAGAATGTCGCCGAGCGAGGCGCCGGAGTCGGTCGAGCCGTATTGAGCGACGGCCTCTTTCTCCTCGGCGATTTCTAGAGCCTTGATCGACACCCCCACCTTGCGCGCCTTGGCATCGACCTGGGTCACCAGGGCGTCGAACTTCTCGCCAACGCCGAAGCGGTCAGGCCGCTGCTCAGACCGGTCGCGAGAGA
>DASUZQ010000213.1:0-3786 GCA_036376815.1 Methyloceanibacter sp.
ATAGGCTTTGAGCACGGTCTTTTGCGCGTCGTCCCAGCCGATGCTCTGCGTCGGCTCCTCGGGCAACGGCGCGTTGCGATCCCAATAAGCGAGCCGCTTCTTGCCGAGCCATTTGGCTTTCAACGCGTAGTAGCGGTGGGATAGGCGTGGGTATGCCTCGCGCACCGCTGCGACCAGCGCGTCGACCACCTCCTTCTCCACTCGGTTGGCGAGGTGGCGGCTATCGGCGACGTCGGCGAAACCGCGCCAGCGGTCTGAGATCTCCTTGTCCTTGGCGAGCGTGTTCGTGACCAGCGTGAACAGCCGCACATTGTCCTTGAAGGCGCGCGCGAGCGCCTCTGCCGCCTGCCGGCGCTTAGCCTCGTCCTGATCGAGGAGGCGATTGAGCGTGGGCTCGAGGCTCAGCTTCTCGCCATCGACGTCGAATCTGAGCGCGGTCATGGTCTCGCTGAACAGCCTGTTCCAGGCGCCGCGCCCGGTCACCGCCTTTTCATGGAACAGCTGCTCGATCCTGTCCTCGAGCTGATAGGGCTTCTCCTTGCGCAAGTCCTCAAGCCAAGGCCGGTAGTGCCCAAGCTCGGGATCGGCCATGGCTGCTTCCAGCACCTTGTCGTCGAGCCGGTTCAGCTCGAGCGGGAAGAACAGCAGCTTGGACGAGATCGTGGTGATCTTCTCCTGGATGTCGCCGAAGAATTTCTGCCGCGCCGGGTCTGACGTATCGGCGGCGTAAAGCAGGCTCGCATAGGAGACGATGCGCCCCATGAGGTCGCTCAAGCCCTCGTATTCGCGCACGGCCTTGGCGAGCGCCTTGCCCCCCTTCCCTCCATCGGCGAGCACTGAGAGCTTGCCGGCATAGTTTGCCTGCATCGCCTCGGCGGCGCGTTCGGAGGCTTCGAGATCGGCTTTGAGCGCCGCCGCATCAGGGGCGCTGTAGAGATCCTTGAGGTTCCACTCCGGAAGCGCGCCGAGCTTCTCCTTGGGCCGCCCAGGCCTACCTGCAGGCTTTGCCTTGCCGCGAGCCGGGGTCGCAGGCGCGTGAGCCGCCAGCCATTGAAGGGATTTCAGCTGCATTGATGTTTTCGTCCCGTCCTTCGCGCCCGCGCGTCCGATCTAACCTTGCTCATACGGCGAATTTGCGAGACGGCCAAGGGCGAGCCTCACCAAAATCGAACTGCCATAAAGCGCTTGTTTACCGTTTCGCCGCACAATTTTGGAACGGGAGCGCATCGCAACAACGCACGGTAAGGGCGCGAGCGAGGGGGTCTGCTCCGAGGGGTTCCAGCGTAACGTAGCGAGTCTTGCGTCATGCCCAAACGTGTCCTGGTCGTCGACGACGACCCTGCTCAGCGCCGTATTCTCGAAGAGACAATCAAGCGCTTCGGCTATGCCGTTGCGCAGGCCGAAAGCGGCGACAAGGCCATTGCCGCGCTGAAAGTCGATGCCTTGGGCGACATCTCCCTCATCCTGCTCGATCTCGTGATGCGGGGAACCGACGGCATGGCGGTGCTTGCGGCCATGCGGTCCCTGCCGCGGAAATACCCGACCATCGTGCAGACGGCGGGCGGCAGCATCGATGCGGCCATCGCCGCCATGCGGGCCGGCGCCGTCGATTTCGTGCTCAAGCCGGTGAGCCCCGAGCGGCTCGAAGTGTCCATCAAGAACGCGCTGAAGATCGATGCGCTTGAGGGCGAGATCAGCAGGATGAAGGCCGCCGCCCGCGGCGAGCTTGGCTTTGCCGGTCTGGTCGCCGGGAGCGAAATGATGGCGAGGGTCGTCGATCTCGGGCGGCGGGCGGCGAGATCCTCGATTCCAGTGCTGATCGAAGGCGAGAGCGGTGTCGGCAAGGAGCTCGTCGCCCGCGCCATTCACGGCGGAAGCGACCGCGCCGGCAAGCCTTTCATCGCCGTCAATTGCCGCACCATTCCCGAAAATGTGGTGGAGACCGTCCTGTTTGGCTTCTTCGCCAGCGAGTCCCAGCGGCAAACAGGAAAATTCTTCGAGGCCGATCAAGGCACTCTGTTTCTCGACGAGATCGGCGAGCTGCCGCATGAGGTGCAAATCAAGCTGCTTCGCGCGCTGCAGGACGGCGCCATCGGCGTCAAATATCCGGTCAAGGTCGATGTCCGCCTGATTGCCTCGACCAACCGGAACCTGATCACGCTCGTGCAGGAAGGTCGCTTCCGCGAGGATCTCTACTACCGCCTCAACGTCTTCCCCATCTGGGTGCCGCCGTTGCGCGACCGCCTCGACGACGTGCCGGAGCTCGTGCGCCATTTCATCGCCCGCTTCGCCGCCGAGGAGGGAAAGCGCGTCGACGGCATCGAGCCCGAGGCGCTCGCAATGCTCAAGCGCTACAGCTGGCCTGGCAACATCCGCCAGCTGGAGAACGCCGTGTTCCGCGCGGTGGTTCTTGCCGACCAGCCTCTGCTCGGCGTGAGCGAGTTCCCGCAGATCGCAGCCCACGTGCAAGGTTATCGCGTGACGGTGCCGCCGGCTCCTGCCCCGAAAGCCCCTGCCCCCCGCATCGAGGGGCCTGTGATGCTCGGCCAGTCGTCCACAGCGCCCGCCACGATCCATCTGCCGCTGGCCAACGGCCGCGATGCTGTGGGCATTCCCGCCTTGAGCGAGGAAGGCGACATCCGCTCGCTCGAGGCGGTCGAGGCGGACATGATCAGGCTCGCCTTCGGGCGTTACCGCGGGCGCGTGACGGAAATTGCCAAGAGGCTCGGCATCGGCCGGTCCACGCTGTACCGGAAGATGCGCGAGATTGGGTTGGAAGCGAGAGCGCATTAGCTCGGCGCGAGAAGGGCTTGGCACGAAAGCCACACTCACAAAAAAAGCGGCGCTGGCGCGGGCTTATATTGCGCCGCGGTGTGGCCAAAAGCGGGGTCCTCACGTTAGGTTCGGATTTCTGCCGAATCGTGGGGCTGATCGGCTGGAGGGGGAGCATTGATGAGGCTATTTTCCCGTATCGCGTTCGCCTTGTTTTTGGCCGCGCCGTTGCCGCTCACGGCCTACGCCGCCGAGCCCGAATCGCCGGACGCCTTGATCGGTCAAACCGACGCCGTGCGCGCCGCCATCCAGGAGCGGCTCTCGGCCAAATTCACCAATGCCAGCGAGGCAAGGAAGAGCGAGCAAGGCGCCCTCGTCGAATATTATTCGATCGCCGAAAACCGTCTCCTCTGGGTCGACGACCATGGCCTCAACGACCGTGCCAAGTCGGTGATGGAGGAGATCGGCAAAGCCGACGAATACGGCCTGCGCCCTGCCGACTATCCGCTGCCCAAGGCGGGGGAGGAGAACCCCGACGTCAAATGGCTCGCCGATGCCGAGATCAAGATCAGTTTCGCCGTGCTTAGTTACGCCCGCGACGCGCGCGGCGGCCGCATCGATCCTCAGAGAATCAGCCCCAATCTCGACCCGACTCTCATCCTTCCCGATCCGCTCGAGTTAATCGAATCGATCGCCTTTCGCTCAGATCCCGCTTCTTACTTGCGGAGCTTCCAGCCCGACCAGCCCCAGTTCGAGGCCCTGCGCCAAGCCTTGATCGTCGCTCGCGGCGGGAATCCCGACAAGGATATCGTGCGCATCCCCGACGGGCCGACGCTCGAGCTCGGCGTCGACCACGAGCAGGTGGCGGTGCTCCGCAAGCGTCTCAACATCCCGGTCGAGGACGGCGGCAAGGAGACGGTGTTCGACGCCTCGGTCCATGCGGCTGTGCAGCGCTTCCAGGAAGAGCATGGCGTGCTGCCTGACGGGGCAGTGGGCGCCGGCACGCGACGGCTC
>DASUZQ010000214.1:0-6575 GCA_036376815.1 Methyloceanibacter sp.
CAGGAAGCCGGAGGCATCACCCAGCATATCGGCGCCTATCAGGTGGTGACGCCGGCCGGCCAGAAGATCACCTTTATCGACACGCCAGGCCACGAGGCGTTCACCGCCATGCGCCAAAGAGGCGCCCAGGTGACGGATATCGTCGTGCTGGTGGTTGCCGCCGATGACGGCGTCAAGCCGCAGACGGTGGAGGCCATCAATCACGCCAAGGCGGCGCAGGTGCCGATGATCGTCGCCATCAACAAGATCGACAAGCAAGGCGCCGACCCGCAGCGCGTGCGCACCGAGCTGCTGAGCCATGAGATCGTGGTGGAGAGCCTAGGTGGCGATACGCTCGAGATCGAGGTCTCGGCCTTGAAGAAGACCGGCCTCGACAGGCTGCTCGAGGCCATCGCGCTGCAGGCCGAGGTGCTTGAGCTCAAGGCGAACCCCAACCGTCCGGCGGAAGGCGTCATCGTCGAGGCCAAGCTCGAGCGCGGCCGCGGCCCCGTTGGCACCGCCCTCGTTCAGCGCGGCACGCTGCATCTCGGCGATCTGGTCGTGGCAGGCTCGGCTTACGGCCGGGTGCGCGCGCTGATCAACGATCTCGGCGAGCAGGTCAAGGACGCAGGTCCCTCCGTGCCGGTCGAGGTGTTGGGCTTCGATTCGGCGCCCGAGGCCGGTGATCAATTCGCCGTAGTCGAGAACGAGGCCCGCGCCCGGGAGATCACCGATTACCGTCTGCGCGAGCGGCGCAAGCGGCAGGCCGTGGCCGGTCAGCGCGGCTCTCTCGAGCAGATGATGACCCAGCTGAAAGCGGCTGGCACCAAGGAATTCACGCTTCTCGTCAAGGGCGATGTGCAGGGCTCGGTAGAGGCCATCGTCGCCGCTCTCGACAAGCTCGGCACCGACGAGGTCCGCGCCCGCATCATTCACGCCGGCGTCGGCGGCATCACCGAATCAGACGTTGGCCTCGCTTCGACCTCAGGCGCCGTGATCCTCGGCTTCAACGTGCGCGCTAACTCGCAAGCCCGCGAGGCGGCCGAGCGCGACGGCGTCGAGATCCGCTATTACGCCGTGATCTACGATCTCGTCGATGAGGTGAAGCAAGCCATGTCCGGCCTGCTCGCACCCACGCGGCGCGAGACCTTCCTCGGCAATGCCGAGATCCTCGAAGTGTTCACCATCTCCAAGGTGGGCAAGGTCGCCGGCTGCCGGGTCACCGAAGGCAAGGTCGAGCGCGGCGCCCAAGTGCGCCTGATCCGCGACAACGTCGTGGTGCACGAGGGCAAGCTGTCGACGCTCAAGCGGTTCAAGGACGAAGTGAAAGAGGTGGTGGCAGGCCAGGAATGCGGCATGGCGTTCGAAGGCTACCAGGACATGCGCCAGGGCGACGTCATTGAGTGCTTCGAAGTCGAGCACGTCCGCCGCACGCTTTAAGTGCCGTAGCCCGGGCAGCGGCGAACTAGGCCGATTCCATGATTCATCGCGACAAGGGACAGCGCGAGGGTAGAGCACCCTCGCAGCGCCAGTTGAAAGTCGGCGAGACCATCCGACACGCGCTCGCCGAGATCTTCGCCCGCGGCGAGATCGTCGATGAGGTGCTCGACCAATATTCGCTGACGGTGTCGGAGGTGCGCATGACGCCCGACCTGAAGCTCGCTACCGTGTTCGTGTTGCCCTTGGGCGGCGAAGGCGCCGAGGATGCGGTCGAGCATCTCGACAAGCACAAGCGCTTCTTGCGGGGCGAGCTCGCCAGGCGCGTGAGCCTGAAATTCATGCCCGAGATCAGATTCAAGATCGACACCTCGTTTGCCAGCTCCAAGCGCATCGATGAGCTGCTCGCCTCGCCAAAGGTCGCGCGCGACCTCGACGCCGACCAGTAGCAACAGAGGCGACATGGCGCGGCGGCGCAAAGGTCTCCCAGTTCACGGCTGGCTCATCTTCGACAAGCCTAAAGGCATGACCTCGACGCAAGCCGTCACGCGGGTACGGCACCTCTATGGTGCGCAGAAGGCTGGCCATGCCGGCACGCTCGACCCGCTCGCCACCGGCGTGCTGCCGGTTGCCTTCGGGGAAGCGACCAAGACCGTGCCCTTCGCGGTCGACGGCGACAAGCAATACCGCTTCACCGTGCGCTTCGGGGAGGCCACCGATACCGACGATTCCGATGGCACTGTGATAGCAACGAGCGATGTCAGGCCCACGCGGGCGGAAATCGAGGCGGCGCTGCCTAGCTTCGTCGGCGAGATCAGCCAAGTGCCGCCACGCTACTCGGCGCTCAAAGTCGGGGGCGCCAGAGCCTACGACCTTGCCCGGGAAGACCAGGACTTCGAGCTTGCCGCCCGGCCCGCTCTAATCGAGAGCCTTGCGCTGATCGATATGTCGGACCCCGATCATTGCGTGATCGAGGCGCGTTGCGGCAAGGGCACCTATGTGCGGGCCTTGGCCCGCGACCTTGGAGAGGCCCTCGGCTGCTTCGCCCATGTCACGGAATTGCGCCGAACGAGGGTCGGGCCTTTCGGCGAAGAGGCCGCAATTTCCCTGGCAAAGCTTGAGGAGTTAGGACATAGTGCCGCCGGCCGCGACGCCCTTTTGGGCGTTCTTAAGCCCGTGCAGACGGCGCTGGACGACATCCCGGCGCTCGCCATCAGCGGGCAGGACGCGGCCAGGCTCAAGAGAGGCCAACCCGTGCTGTTAAGAGGCCGGGATGCTCCAATTCTCAAAGGGCCTGTCTATGCCACGTCACGAGGTTCGCTCGTGGCGGTTGGTGAGGTCAGCCAAGGCGAACTGCGCCCCACCCGGGTTTTCAATCTTCCCGGCTAGGGCCATCGTCAATTTCACAGGAGTTCATCCGATGTCGATCAGCGCTTTGCGCAAGCAAGAGCTTATCAAGGACTATGCTACCACGCCCGGAGACACCGGGTCCCCGGAAGTGCAAGTGGCGATCCTGACCGAACGGATCACCAATCTTACCGATCACTTCAAGACGCATAACAAGGATAACCATTCACGGCGCGGGCTGTTGAAAATGGTTAGCCAGCGGCGCCGGTTGCTCGACTACGTCAAGGCGACGGACGAGGACCGGTATCAGAAGCTTATCAACCGCCTGGGCATTCGCCGGTAATGCGAGACGCTTACCGCCGTGCCGGTGGACATCCACACACATATCGACCCGAGCCATCGCCTTCAGGGGGCCCGCTCGGGCGCAACCATTCCCTGTTCGTTGAGACAACATCATGCTGCATAAGCACGTCGTAGAAATTGAATGGGCGGGCCGACCGCTCCGATTAGAGACCGGCCGCATCGCCCGCCAGGCGGACGGCGCCGTTCTCGCCCAATATGGCGGCACGTCGGTCCTCGCCACCGCCACGGCGGCCAAAGAAGCCAAGCCAGGCATCGACTTTTTCCCGCTTACCGTGAACTACCAGGAAAAGACCTTCGCCGCCGGCAAGATCCCCGGCGGCTATTTCAAGCGCGAGGGACGGCCCACTGAGAAGGAGACGCTGACCTCTCGCCTCATCGACCGCCCGATCAGGCCGCTATTTGCGAGCGGCTTCAGGAACGAGACCCAGGTGGTCGCCACCGTTCTCTCCCATGACATGGAGAACGATCCAGACATCGTAGCGATGATCGCAAGCTCCGCCGCGCTTACCCTTTCGGGCATACCTTTCCTCGGCCCGATCGGCGCTGCGCGGGTCGGCTACATCGCCGGCAAATATGTGCTCAATCCGATGATCGACGAGATGCGTGAAAGCACGCTCGATCTCGTGGTCGCCGGCACCGCCAGTGCCGTGCTGATGGTCGAGTCGGAAGCCAAGGAGCTGCCGGAAGATGTGATGCTCGGCGCCGTGATGTACGGCCAGAAGCACTTCCAGCCGGTGCTCGACGCCATCGTCAAGCTTGCCGAGCGCGCGGCCAAGGAGCCGTGGGAGCTGAAGGGCGACACAAGCGCCGATGAGCTCGCCGCCAAGGCGCGGGCGATTGCTGAAGTCGAGCTACGCGAGGCCTACAAGATCGCCGCCAAGCATGAGCGCCGCGACAGCGTCTCAGAGATCAAGGAGAGGGTGGTGGCCGCCTTGGCGCCGGAGGGCGCCGATGTCACGGCGATCGGCAAGGCGGCAAGCGCCTTCAAGGAGCTGGAGAAGGACGTGGTCCGCTCGAGCATCCTCGCAACCAACCACCGCATCGACGGGCGCGACCTCACCACCGTCCGTCCGATCGTCTGCGAGGTCGGCATCCTGCCGCGCACGCATGGCAGTGCGCTGTTCACCCGCGGCGAAACGCAGGCTCTGGTGGTGGCGACGCTCGGCACCGGAGAGGACGAGCAATATATCGACGCGCTTGAGGGCACCTATAAAGAGACCTTCATGCTGCACTACAATTTCCCGCCTTATTCGGTGGGGGAGGTCGGACGGCTCGGCTCGCCCGGCCGCCGCGAAATCGGCCACGGCAAGCTCGCCTGGCGGGCGATCCACCCGGTGCTGCCTGATCGCGAGACCTTCCCCTACACCATCCGCGTGGTGTCAGAGATCACCGAGTCGAACGGCTCGTCCTCCATGGCCACGGTGTGCGGATCCTCGCTCGCCATGATGGACGCGGGCATTCCCTTGCGCCGGCCGGTCGCCGGCATCGCCATGGGATTGATCAAGGAGGAGGCTGACTTCGCCGTCCTCTCCGACATTCTCGGCGATGAGGATCATCTCGGCGACATGGACTTCAAGGTGGCCGGCACCTCTGAAGGGGTGACCTCCTTGCAGATGGACATCAAGATCACCGGCATCACCGAGGAGATCATGAAAGTTGCGCTCGATCAGGCGCGCGCGGGTCGCATGCACATCTTGAGCGAGATGAACAAGGCGCTCAATGAGGCGCGTCCGGAGCTCGGCGAATATGCGCCGCGCATCGAGACGATCCACATCCCGGTCGACAAGATCCGTGAGGTGATCGGCTCCGGCGGCTCGGTGATCCGCGAGATCGTCGCGGAGTCAGGCGCCAAGATCGACATCTCCGATGACGGCACCGTCAAGATCGCCTCGGCCAACGCCGAATCGATCCGCGCCGCCATCTCCCGCATCAAGGGCATCGCCGCCGAGCCTGAGGTCGGCGAGATCTATCACGGCAAGGTGGTCAAGGTGATGGAGTTCGGCGCCTTCGTGAATTTCTTCGGCGCCAAGGACGGCCTCGTGCATATCTCGCAGCTCGCCGAAGGTCGGCCGAAGGCGGTGACCGACGTGGTCAAGGAAGGCGACATGGTGTGGGTGAAGCTGCTCGGCTTCGACGACCGCGGCAAGGTCAGGCTGTCGATGAAGGTCGTCGATCAGGCGACCGGCCGTGAGCTGCAAAAGGCCGAAGCGAGCTAAAACTCGCCTAACAAAGAAATCGTCATGCCCGGCCTTGTGCCGGGCATCCACGCATCTCAAGCTGAACATAAAACGTGGATGGCCGGGACAAGCCCGGCCATGACCGCTTCGACAGGGCGGCGTCGGCTACTTCTGCTTCTCGCAGCGCCAGCCGATGACGAAATATTGGCTGTTCGACTTCTGCCATTCGTCGGCCTTATCGCCTGCGGTCTTGAGGCAGCTCACCACATCGGGCGCCGTAGCGCCGGGGACCGGCTTTTCCGAGCAGTCCGTCGGCGTGGACAGAAGACAAATCAGTACGACCAGCTGAGCCATCGGCAAACTTCCTCCAACACCTTGATATCGCAGGCTTTATTGCGCGGCCTCGCGCGGCGCCTTCTCCGGCGGCGCGTCCGCTTCCTTGTCGCCTTCCATGGTTTTTAGCGCCGGCAGGCTGGGCATGGAAATGGTCGAGTAGCCGCAATCGACGAAATGAATTTCACCGGTCACCGCGCCGGACAAATCCGAAAGGAGATAGAGCGCGGCACCCCCCACCTCGTCGAGCGTCGGCGAGCGATGCATCGGCGCATGGCGCTGCTGATAGTGGAACAGCGTGCGCGCGTCCGAGATGCCGGCGCCGGCAAGCGTGCGCATCGGCCCTGCCGACAGCGCGTTCACCCTGATCGCTTGCGGTCCGAAATCGGTAGCGAGATAACGCACGCTCGCCTCAAGCGCGGCCTTGGCCACGCCCATGACGTTGTAGCAGGGAACGACGCGGGTCGAGCCGCCATAGGTAAGCGTGAGTAGCGAGCCGCCATTCGGCATCAGCTCGGAAGCGAGCTTGGCGATCTCGGTGAAGGAGAAGCAGGAAATCACCATGGTGTGCTCGAAATTGGCGCGGGTCGTGTCGCAATAGCGGCCTTTGAGCTCGTTGCGGTCGGAGAAGGCAAGCGCGTGCACGACGAAATCGAGCGAGCCCCATTTCTTGCGGATCACCTCGAACACGCGTTTGACGCTCTCCAGATCCTCGACGTCGGCCTCTTCGATGATCGGGGCGCCGATCGATTGGGCGAGCGGCACGGCGCGGCGGCCGAAAGCGCCGCCCTGATAGCTGAAGGCAAGCTCGGCGCCCTGGCCGTGCAGCACGCGGGCGATGCCCCAGGCGATCGAGCGGTCATTGGCGACGCCCATCACCAGCCCCCTCTTGCCCTTCATCAGCGGTCCGGGCTCGGCGATATCTCTTGTTGTTGTCAT
>DASUZQ010000215.1:0-8100 GCA_036376815.1 Methyloceanibacter sp.
ACGCTCTTCCGCATGATCGTCGGCGAGGACAAGCCCGATGACGGCGCCATCCGCGTCGGCGACACGGTGAAGCTCGGCTATGTCGACCAGTCGCGTGATACCCTCGACGGCAAGAAGACCGTGTTCGAGGAAATCTCCGGCGGCGGCGACGTGATCAAGCTCGGAACCCGCGAGGTGCCATCGCGCGCCTATGTCGGCTGGTTCAACTTCAAGGGACCTGACCAGCAGAAGATGGTCGGCCAGCTCTCCGGCGGAGAGCGCAACCGCGTTCATCTCGCCAAGATGCTGAAATCAGGCGCGAACCTGATCCTCTTGGACGAGCCCACCAACGATCTCGATGTGGAGACGTTGTCCTCGCTCGAAGCAGCGCTCGAGGACTTCCCCGGCTGCGCCGTGATCATCAGCCACGATCGCTTCTTCCTCGACCGCGTCGCCACCCACATCCTCTCCTTCGAAGGCGACAGCCACGTGGAGTGGTTCGAAGGCAACTTCGAATCCTACGAGGAGGACAAGAAGCGCCGCCTCGGCGAGGACGCCGTTCTACCGAAGCGCATCAAGTACAAGAAGTTCGCTCGGACGTGACGAGAGGCTCACGCCTCCCGCCGCCTTCTCGATCGCGTCCCAGGTTTCCTTGCCGACGATGCCGTCGGCGGTGAGCTTCTTGTCGCCCTGAAAGCGCATGACGGCGAGCTCGGTCGCCGCGCCGAAATCCTGATCGATGGCGAGGGCAAACTTGAGCTTGCTCAGCATCGCCTGCAGGTCGCCGACTGCTGCTCCGGTGGAGCCACGCCGCAAGACCGGGCGTGGATCGGACACGGCGCCGGTCAGTTGGATACCTTCGATGCGGGCAAGCGCCTCCTTGGCCTTGCGGATATAGTTGCTCCGATCCTCAAGACCGTTCAGTCCGCCGTTGATCCTTCTCGTCGTGGCCCGGATGTCGTCGCGGTCGCAATCGGCATTGAGCTTCCGCCGCTTCCAATATTCGCAGGCGATCTTCAGCGACAGCGCCGGCTCCGCGGCCATGGCCGGATTGTTCTCGAGATCGACCCCGAGCGCCCTGCCGTATTCGGCATAGTTGGCGCGGCCGGTAAGCTGTAAGAGGCCGCGCCCCTTGTAGAGGCGGCCGTCGCCCTTCTTGACGTTGCCGAGATCCTTGCGGCCCTCATAGCCAGCACCGCTGGCAAATTCCTCCGTGGTGCGAAAGCCGGCGGACTCGTGGCAGGTTTGCCCCAGGAAGTGGGCGATGCGGAGCCTTGTATTGATCTCATGGGCCTCAAGCGTGGCTTGCAGGACCTGGCCGGCCTCTTTGATGATTTCGGCCTGCCGCTCGGCCATCTTGCCGCTGAAACGAGGAGCAATCTCTCGCATCACTGTGCCATCTACCGGGATCATGGAGTGCCTCCTTGATGATCGTCTGCCATTGCCAATCTAAGGTGCAGGGTTGCACCCGGGGATAAGTCTCAACCGAAAACGCGAGGTGGGTCTGTGCGCTTCCGCACAGCGGTCCTTGCATCGTCTGCCAATAACGTATAAACATATCTTTATGTCAGGTGATGATCAGCAGAACCGGCCGGCCGCGGGAAGCCTGTCCCGGGTCCACGCTCTCAGCGGTTTGCGCGCCGCAGGCGAGGCCACGCGCTTGCGCATCCTGGCGCTGCTTGCCGGCGGCGAGCTGAACGTCAAGGACCTGACCCAGATCCTCGGGCAAAGCCAGCCGCGCATCAGCCGGCATTTAAAGCTGATGGCCGAAGCCGGGCTGATCACGCGCTTCCGCGAGGGGAGCTGGGTGTTCTTCCGCCTGGCCGATGCCGGCAGCGAAGCGGCGCTCGCCTCGGCCATCGTGGCGAGCCTCGATGCTGCCGACCCGGTGTTCGCCCGCGACCGTGCGCGCGCCTCGGCCGTGAAGAAGGCGAGGGAGGATGCGGCGCAAAGCTACTTCAAGGAGCATGCCGGGGAGTGGGACAAGATCCGCGCCCTGCATGTCGCCGAAAGAGAGGTCGAGGCTGCAGTGGACGAGGCGCTTGGGCCGGGGCCATTCACACTCCTCGTCGATCTCGGCACGGGCACCGGGCGCATGCTCGAGCTGTTCGCGGTCCGCGCTACGCGCGCGCTCGGCTTCGATCTCAGCCGCGACATGCTTGCCTATGCGCGCATGAAGCTCGAGCGGGCCGGGCTTCCCCATGCGCAGGCCCGTCACGGCGATCTTTATAATGTGCCGCTTCCCGACGGCGCCGCCGATGCCGTCATCCTGCACCAGGTGCTGCACTTCCTCGACGATCCTGCCGCGGCGATTGCCGAAGCAGCGCGTTTGCTCAAGCCCGGCGGCAAGCTGCTGGTGGTCGACTTCGCGCCGCATGAGCTCGAGTTCTTGCGCGAGCAATCGGCCCATCGCCGCCTCGGCTTTGCGCCCGAGCAGATCAAGCGCTGGCTGAAGGATGCCGGGGTGGCGGTGGAGCGACAGCGCGACCTCGCTCCGGCGGCCAGCGTCGGGCATGAGAAGCTCACCGTCTCGCTCTGGGTCGGCTTGAAGCCGGCCGTCTCCCGCGACAAGAAGAAACGCACCTCAGTGGAGTTTGCCGCGTGATGTTGACTGCCCCGGACCGCAAGAGCCGCTTCCTCGGCCACGGCGACATCAACGTGTCGTTCGAGTTCTTTCCGCCGCGCACGGCAGCGATGGAGGAGACTCTGTGGCGCTCGATCCGCCGGCTCGAGCCGCTGCGGCCGAGCTATGTTTCCGTCACCTATGGCGCCGGTGGTTCCACCCGCGAGCGCACCCACGCCACGGTCGCCCGCGTCTTGAAGGAGACGAAGCTGAAGCCTGCGGCTCATCTCACCTGCGTTGACGCGACGCGCGAAGAGGTCGACGCCGTGATCCGCGATTATTGGGACATCGGCGTGCGCCATATCGTGGCGCTGCGCGGCGACCCCGCCGGCGGCGTCGGCCAACGCTATGTGCCGACGCCTGGCGGCTATATCAATGCCGCCGACCTCACGCGCGGCATCAAGAACATCGCGCCCTTCGACGTGTCGGTCGCCTGCTATCCGGAGAAGCATCCAGAGTCGCCGACCATCGATGCCGATATCGACATGCTTTGGCAGAAGATCGATGCCGGCGCGTCAACCGCCATCACCCAGTTCTTCTTCGACAACGAGGTATACTTCAGATATCTCGACCGTGTGCGCGATCGCGGCATCACCATCCCCATCGTGCCCGGCATCATTCCCATCCATAATTTCAAGCAGGTATCCGGTTTTGCTGCCAAATCCGGTGCCAGCGTGCCTGAGTGGCTCGGCCACAGATTTGAAGGCCTGGATGAGGACCAGGAGACGCGCTACCTCGTGGCCGCGGCGGTCGCCGCCGAGCAGGTCATGGGGCTAGTCGACCGCGGCATCACCGAGTTTCACTTCTACACGCTGAACCGCGCCGACCTCGTTTACGCCATCTGCCATCTCCTCGGCTTGCGTCCGGTTCCGACGGTCGTGTCCAAGGCGGAGGCCGCGCAATGACCCGCGAACAACGCATCGAAGCACTCAAGCAGGCCGCGAAGGAGCGCATCCTGGTCCTCGATGGCGCCATGGGCACCATGATCCAGCGTTATAAGCTCGACGAGGCCGGTTATCGCGGGACGCGTTTCAAGAAACACAGCCATGATCTCAAGGGCAACAATGACCTGCTCGTGCTCACCCAACCGAAGATCATCAGTGAGATCCACAACGCCTATCTGGAAGCAGGCGCCGACATCCTCGAGACCAACACCTTCAATGCCCAGGCCATCTCGCAGAGCGACTATGGACTTGCGGACGTTGCCTTCGACCTGAACGTCGCTGCCGCCAAACTCGCCCGTGAAGCCGCTGATGCCTGGACCGCGAAGACGCCGGACAAGCCGCGCTTCGTCGCCGGTGCCATCGGACCGACCAACCGCACGGCGTCGCTCTCGCCCGACGTGAACAATCCGGGCTTCCGCAATGTGAGCTTCGATGCGCTGGTCGATGCCTATTCGACGCAAGCGCGCGGGCTGATCGAAGGCGGCGTGGATATCATCCTGATCGAGACGATCTTCGACACGCTGAACGCCAAGGCGGCGGGATTTGCCGTCGAGCAGGTGTTTGAGGCGATGGGCGTGCGCCTGCCGATCATGCTGTCGGACACCATCACTGATCTGTCGGGGCGGAATCTTTCAGGCCAGACGCCCGAAGCGTTCTGGTATTCGCTGAAGCACCTGAGGCCGTTCTCCGTAGGCTTGAATTGCTCCTTCGGCGCCGAGCAGCTTCGCCCCTCGGTTGACGAGATCTCGCACGTGGCCGACACGCTGGTGAGCGTCTATCCCAATGCCGGGCTGCCCAACGAGGTGGGCGAATATGACGAGACGCCTAAGCACATGGCCGGCTTGCTCGAAGAATGGGCGCGCGACGGGTTAATCAATATCGTCGGCGGCTGCTGCGGCACCACGCCCGACCACATCCGCGCCATCGCCGCCGCCGTCTCGAAGTACCCGCCGCGCCACGTGCCTGAGGTCGAGCACAAGATGCGCCTCTCCGGCCTCGAACCCTTCGTGCATGGGTGATCTAGAGTGACCAACGGCGCGCAAAATTTCGTCATGGTCGGCGAGCGGACAAACGTCACCGGTTCCGCCAAATTCCGCAAGCTGATTGAGGCCAACGACTACGCGGCCGCGCTCGAAGTTGCGCGCCAGCAGGTCGAGAACGGCGCCAACATGCTCGACGTCAACATGGACGAGGGCATGCTCGATTCAGAAGCCGCCATGGTCACCTTCCTCAATCTGCTCGCCGCCGAGCCTGACATCTCGCGCGTGCCGATCATGATCGACTCATCGAAATGGTCGGTGATCGAGGCCGGCTTGAAATGCGTGCAAGGCAAGTCGGTGGTGAATTCGATCAGCCTGAAGGAAGGCGAAGGGCCCTTTCTCGGTCACGCCAAGAAGGTCCGCCGCTATGGCGCCGCCGTGGTGGTGATGGCCTTCGACGAGCAGGGCCAGGCCGAGACCGCGGAACGCAAATTCGAGATCTGCAAGCGCGCCTATAAGCTCTTGACCGGGAAGGTCGGCTTTCCGCCCGAAGACATCATCTTCGATCCCAACATTTTCGCCGTTGCCACCGGCATCGAGGAGCACAGCAATTACGGCCTCGCCTATATCGAGGCCACCCGCCGCATCAAGGCAGAGCTGCCTTACGTGCACGTTTCGGGCGGCGTCTCCAATCTCTCCTTCGCCTTTCGCGGTAATGAGCGGGTGCGCGAGGCGATGCATTCGGTGTTCCTCTATCACGCCATCCGGGCCGGCATGGACATGGGCATCGTCAATGCCGGCCAGCTCGCGCTTTACGACGACATCGACCCAGAGCTCCGCGAGCTCGTCGAGGACGTCATCCTCAATCGCCGCGAGGACGCCACCGACCGCCTGCTCGAGGCTGCCGAGAGATATCGCGGCGAGGGGGCGCAGAAGCGCGAGGTCGATCTTTCCTGGCGCGAGAAACCGGTCGAGGACCGCCTGGTTCATGCGCTGGTGCATGGCATCGGCACCTATATCGATGAGGATACCGAGGAAGCGAGGCAGAAGGCCGAGCGGCCGCTGCATGTGATCGAAGGCCCGCTGATGGCCGGCATGAGCGTGGTCGGCGACCTGTTCGGCTCGGGCAAGATGTTCCTGCCGCAGG
Source organism: Methyloceanibacter sp. (assembly GCA_036376815.1). Taxonomy (GTDB): domain Bacteria; phylum Pseudomonadota; class Alphaproteobacteria; order Rhizobiales; family Methyloligellaceae; genus Methyloceanibacter. Next base: position 5,674 of record DASUZQ010000215.1, read on the forward strand.
TGGTGAAGTCGGCCCGGGTGATGAAGCAGGCGGTCGCCTATCTCATGCCCTTCATGGAGAAGGAGAAGGAGGAGCTTGGCCTCGCCCAAGGCGAGCCCGCCGGGCGCATCGTGATGGCGACGGTCAAGGGCGACGTGCACGACATCGGCAAGAACATCGTCGGCGTCGTCCTCCAGTGCAACAATTACGAGGTCATCGATCTCGGCGTCATGGTTCCGGCGCAGAAGATCCTCGACACCGCCAAGGAGCGGAACGCCGACATCATCGGGCTGTCCGGCCTGATCACCCCGTCGCTCGACGAGATGTGCCATGTCGCGGCCGAAATGGAGCGCGAGGGCTTCGACCTGCCGCTTCTGATCGGCGGCGCCACCACGAGCCGCGTGCACACCGCCGTGAAGATCAGCCCGAATTATCACCGGAGCCAGGCGATCTACGTCACCGACGCGAGCCGCGCCGTCGGCGTCGTATCCGGCCTGATGTCGCCGGAAGAGCGGCCGAAGGCGATCGCGCGCGTGCGCGAGGAATATGCGCGCATGGCGGAATCGCACGCGAGGGGACGGGCGGAGAAAGCGCGCACCTCGATCGCCGACGCACGCGCCAACGCGCTCAAGCTCGATTGGAAGACCTATACGCCGCCGAAGCCGAGCTTCCTCGGCACGCGCGCCTTCAAGAGCTACGATCTCGCCGAGCTTGCCCGTTACATCGACTGGACGCCGTTCTTTCAGGCCTGGGAGCTGAAGGGCGCATACCCCCGCATCCTTAAGGACGATAAGTATGGCGAGGCCGCGCGCCATCTCTTCGACGACGCGCAAGCCATGCTGAAGCAGCTGATCGCGGAGAAATGGCTGAAGGCCAATGCGGTTGTCGGCTTCTGGCCTGCGAACAGCGTCGGCGACGACATCGAGCTTTACACCGACGAGAGCCGCAGCAAGGTGCTCGCCACGCTGCACACGCTCCGCCAGCAGATGGCGCGGGAGGGCGGCAAGGCCAATCTGGCGCTCGCCGATTTCATCGCGCCGAAAGAGTCGGGACTTGCCGACTATATCGGCGGCTTTGCCGTGACCGCCGGCATCGGCGAGGAGGACGTGGCGCGCAGATTCGAACGCGCCAATGACGACTACTCCAAGATCCTGGTCAAGGCTCTCGCCGATCGGCTGGCCGAGGCCTTAGCCGAGGCGCTGCACGAGAAGGTTCGCCGCGAGCTTTGGGCGTACGCGCCGGACGAAAAGCTGACCAACGAGCAACTGATCGCCGAAGACTATGCCGGCATTCGTCCGGCGCCAGGCTATCCCGCGCAGCCGGACCACACCGAGAAGCGCACGCTGTTCAAGCTTCTCGATGCCGAGAAAGCGACCGGTCTCAAGCTCACCGAGTCGTACGCCATGTGGCCCGCAGCCGCGGTCTCAGGACTCTATTTCTCCCATCCCGAGAGCCGCTATTTCGGCGTGGGCAAGATCGGCCGCGACCAGGTTGAGGATTATGCTTCCCGTAAAGGCTGGCCGGTTGAGGAGGCCGAGCGCTGGCTCGGGCCAATCCTCAACTACGATCCGAAGCGGATCGCCGACGCGGCCGAATGATGTTGGAAGGGCGGGTTAGATCATCCCAAGGATGATCGCGGCGACAAATCCAAATGACACCAAAGCCAGAATGGCCGTCACGGTACCGGTAAGCTCCATTGGAAGCCTCCTTTCCGATCGATGCGGTCCTTGGCTCTAAGTGGGCAATTTTAGGGTTTCTTGTTGGCGCCCGCCAGGGCTCTTTTTATCCCGCAGCGAATCCCCTGTTTTTGTCAGCTGCCGGAAAACGCGGGCCCGGCGGATCGGGTTCCCGCTCCGTGCGGAAATTTATCCGTGATATCGAACACTTGCCGTCCTCAGGCGGCGGCATGGTAAATTGTCCGGCCTTGGTCATTCGGGAGGAAACAGGAATGAGGTTTGTCGCCACCGCCGCCCTTGGCGCGCTCGCTTTGCTCTGGGCCGTACCAGCGCAAGCGCTCACCATTTCCAATAGCGATCCCAAGCCGCACAAGGTCACGGTGATTGCCGGCGGCGCGTCAAATGAGATGACCGTCGAGTCCGAGAAGCAAGTCGACGCGCCGTGCAGCAGCGGCTGCAAGATCAAGCTCGAGAACGGCGACGAGTACGAATTGAAAGGCGGCGAGACGGTGTCGATCGATGGCGGCGTTATGTTTATCGACCATTCGCCTGACGCCGACATCAAGGACATTCCCGACATCGATCCGGATGCTTCGCCCCCGGCGCAATAGTGAGCTGCGACAGCAGTGAACCGTCACGCGGGGTGAAGCGGAAATTTGCGCAACAGGATTTCGTCGAAGCCGTCGGCGACGAGGCCAGGCAGCGTCGCTACTCTGGTGAAGCCATGGCGCTCATAGAAGCGCAAGCCCCGCGCGTTGAAGGACGAGGCGCA
>DASUZQ010000216.1:0-2147 GCA_036376815.1 Methyloceanibacter sp.
CCGCGCAAGATCAATCCGCTCGTCCCCGTCGATCTCGTCATCGACCATTCGGTGATGGTCGACGCTTTCGGCAACGCCCGCGCCTTCGACGTCAACGTCGAGAAGGAATATGAGCGGAACGGCGAGCGCTACGCCTTCCTGCGCTGGGGCAGCGGCGCCTTCGACAATTTCCGCGTGGTGCCGCCAGGCACCGGCATCTGCCACCAGGTGAACCTCGAATATCTGGCACAAGCCGTATGGACCAAAAAGGAGAACGGCGAGGCGCTCGCCTTCCCTGACACGCTGGTCGGCACCGACAGCCACACCACCATGGTGAACGGGCTCTCCGTGCTCGGCTGGGGCGTCGGCGGCATCGAAGCTGAGGCGGCGATGCTCGGCCAGCCGATCTCCATGGTGATCCCTGAGGTGATCGGCTTCCGCATCACCGGCATGCTCCGGGAGGGCGTGACCGCCACCGATCTTGTGCTCACCGTCACCGAGCGGCTGAGGCGCGCCGGCGTGGTCGGCAAGTTCGTGGAGTTCTTCGGCGAGGGGCTCGACAATCTCCCCGTCGAGGATCGCGCCACCATCGCCAACATGGCTCCGGAATATGGCGCGACGTGCGGGTTCTTCCCCATCGACGACGAGACCCTCATCTATCTCGACGCCACCGACCGCAAGAATTCGCGCATCGCGCTGGTCGAGGGCTACGCCCAGGCGCAGGGCCTGTTCCGCGACGGCGATACGCCTGACCCGGTGTTCACGGACACCATCACGCTCAACCTCGCGGAGGTCGAGCCGTCGATCGCCGGGCCCAAGCGGCCGCAGGACAGGGTGCCGCTCGCCCGCGCGGCAAGCGCCTTTGCCGAGGCGCTCGACAAGGAATACGGCAAGGCCCACGAAGCGGGAAAGCGCGTTCCGGTGCCGGGCAAGAATTTCCATCTCGGCCACGGCGACGTGGTGATCGCCGCCATCACCTCCTGCACCAACACGTCAAACCCTTACGTCATGGTGGCGGCCGGCATGCTCGCCCGCAACGCGGTGAAGCGTGGCCTTCAGGTCAAGCCCTGGGTGAAGACGTCGCTCGCGCCTGGATCACAGGTGGTCACCGACTATCTGGAACGGGCCGAGCTGCAGAACGATCTCGACACGCTCGGCTTCAACCTCGTGGGCTACGGCTGCACCACCTGCATCGGCAATTCAGGGCCTCTGCCCGAGGACATCTCCAAGACCATTCACGGCCACGGGCTCGCGGTCGCTTCGGTGCTGTCGGGAAACCGCAATTTCGAAGGCCGGGTCAATCACGATGTGCGCGCCAACTACCTCGCCTCGCCGCCGCTCGTGGTGGCTTACGCGCTCGCTGGCTCGATTATGGTCGATCTTGCCACCCAACCGCTCGGCACCGATGCCGACGGCGATCCCGTCTACCTCAAGGACCTCTGGCCCTCGTCAAAAGCGGTGGCCAAGACCGTGCGCAAAGCGGTGAAGAAGTCGATGTTCCGCAAGCGCTACGGCAATGTGTTCGAAGGCGACAAGGAGTGGCAGGACATCAAGGTCACCGGCGGCCTCACCTATGGATGGGACAAGACTTCCACCTATGTGCAGGAGCCGCCCTACTTCACCGATCTCACGCACACGCCAAAGCCGGTGACCGATATCGTCAACGCCCGCATCCTCGGCCTGTTCCTCGATTCGATCACCACCGACCACATCTCGCCGGCGGGCTCGATCGGAAAGGACAGCCCTGCGGGGCAATACCTCACGGCGCACGGCGTCGCTCATCACGACTTCAACTCCTATGGATCACGGCGCGGCAATCACGAGGTGATGATGCGCGGCACCTTCGCCAACCACCGCATCAAAAACATGATGGTCAAGGGCGTCGAGGGCGGCATCACCGTGCATTACCCCTCCGGCGAGCATCTGCCGATCTACGACGCGGCGATGCGCTATGCGGGCGAGGGCGTGCCGCTCGTGGTCGGCGCCGGCAAGGAATATGGCACTGGCTCCTCGCGCGATTGGGCGGCAAAGGGCCCGCGGCTCCTCGGGGTGAGGGCGGTGATCGCCGAAAGCTTCGAGCGTATCCACCGCTCGAACCTGATCGGCATGGGGATCCTGCCTCTCGTGTTCGCGGAAGGGATGTCCTGGCAGACACTTGGGTTGACCGG
>DASUZQ010000217.1:0-2343 GCA_036376815.1 Methyloceanibacter sp.
CGGCGCCGGTGGCTCGATCGGCTCCGAGCTCACCCGCCAGCTGCTCGAGCTTGGGCCGAAGTCGCTGATCCTGTTCGAGCTGTCGGAGGTCGCGCTCTACGAGATCGAGATGGAGATCGAGGAGCTCAAATGGCGCCGGGCAAAGGAGCCCGAGGCGCCGCCGCTCACCGACACCAAAATCATCCCGGTGCTTGGATCGGTGCAAGACCGCAAGCTCGTCGCCCGTACCATCGGCGACTACGACGTCGAGGTGATCTACCACGCCGCAGCCTATAAGCACGTGCCGCTCGTCGAGGTGAACCCGTTTACCGGATTGCAGAACAACACGTTCGGCACCTTGACCCTCGCCGAAGTCGCCAAGGAGGCGCGGGTCGAACGCTTCGTGCTCGTGTCGAGCGACAAGGCGGTGCGGCCGACCAACGTGATGGGCGCGAGCAAGCGGCTCGCCGAGCTCATCTTGCAGGCACTCGCCGAGCCGCACGGAACGACGGTGTTCACCATGGTGCGCTTCGGCAATGTGCTCGATTCGTCAGGCTCGGTGGTCAAGCGCTTCCGCAATCAGATCCAGGCTGGGGGCCCGGTCACCGTCACCCACCCCGAGATCATCCGCTACTTCATGTCGATCCCCGAGGCAGCCCAGCTTGTGATCCAGGCCGGTGCCATGGCGAGCGGCGGCGAGGTGTTCGTGCTCGACATGGGGACGCCGGTCAAGATCGACGATCTCGCCCGCACCATGGTCCGCCTCTCTGGGCTTGAAGTGCGCGACGACAACAACCCCGACGGCGACATCGCCATCGAGTACATTGGGCTTAGGCGCGGCGAGAAGCTCTACGAGGAGCTGCTCATCGGCGAGAACACCACCGGCACCAGCCACCCGCGCATCTTCAAGAACTCCGAGCCGGTGCTGGCTTACGCCGAGCTGGTCGCGGCGCTCGAGCGTCTCGACGACGCGATCCAGAGGCATGACGAGGCCGATCTGCAAGAGATGCTGCGCGCCACCGTCGAAGGCTATAAGCCCGGGAGCACCGGCCATCCTGCGTCGGTCAAGGACGAGTGGCAGCCGGTCTCGCGCATGCTCCATTGAGGCGATGCAAGGAGCCCAATTCGTTCTAGCGATCGCCGTGGTCGCGGCAGCCGCGGCGCTGTCGAGTGTATTGATCTACTTCCTCAAGCCGGTGCTCGTGCGCCATCTCCTCGCTCATCCCAATGAGCGCTCCTCGCACGTCCGCGCCACACCGCAGGGCGCCGGCGTCGGCGTCATGCTTGCACTGCTGATCATTTGTGCTGCGGCTTGGGCTTTGTGGCGGGCGCCGGACGGCGCGATGGCGCTTCTCCCCACTCTCGCCGCCGCCTTAGGCCTGACGGTGCTCGGGCTTGCCGACGATGCCCGCGCGCTGCCGGTATGGTGGCGCTTCATCGGCCAGACGCTTGCCGCGCTCATCATGGTGGCGAGCCTTCCGCAAGACTTGCGGTTGTTCCCCGGTCTCATTCCCCTGTTGCTCGAGCGGGCGCTGCTCGTGCTCGGCACCGTATGGTTCGTCAATGCCATCAATTTTCTCGACGGCATCGATTGGATCACCGTGGCGCAAGTGGTGCCGATGGCGATGGGCATAGCGGCGCTCGCAAGCTTGAACGCGGTGCCGGCGAGCATCGGATTCCTGGCGCTTGCGCTGCTCGGCGCCATGCTTGGCTTTGCCGTCTTCAACAAGCACCCGGCGCAAGTGTTTCTCGGCGATGCCGGCAGCCTGCCGATCGGGCTCTTGCTCGCCTTCATGCTGATCTTCGTGGCGGGAACCAATCTCGCCGCGGCGTTGCTGCTCGCGCTCTACACCATGTCCGATTCGACCATCACGCTCATCCGCCGCGCGGCCAACCGGGAGCACATTTTCACCGCCCACCGCTCGCACTACTATCAGCGCGCGGTGATCGCCGGCATGACGCCGCCGCAAGTGACGGCACGGATCTTCGTGCTCGGTCTGCTGCTTGCCTCGCTCGCGGTCACGGCGGTGATCCTCAACTCAACCGTCGCCGACGTTCTGCTGCTGGGGCTCGGTGCGGCCGCCACCGCCTATGTGCTCTATGTGCTGGCGCGAGGTGGCAAGTGACCGGGCGAAGGGTGGTCATCACCGGGGCCTCAGGCTTCATCGGCAAGCCTATCGTGCGGGCGCTTGCCGCAAGCGGCTGGACGGTGCGCGCCGCTGCCCGCGATCCGGCCGCGATCCCCGACATCGCGGGCGTGGAGCGCGTGGCGCTTCCTGACCTCGCACGCGCGGCAGACTGGCCGCAACTCGTCGAGGGCGTCACCCATATCCTGCACCTTGCCGGCATCGCGCACGCGCCAGG
>DASUZQ010000218.1:0-2661 GCA_036376815.1 Methyloceanibacter sp.
TCCCCTTCACCCGGCAAACGCTGTTCTTCTCGGCGACCATGCCGGCCGAGATTCAGCGCCTCGTCGACAACTTCCTGCACCGGCCCGAGCGCATCGAAATCGCGCCCCAAGCCCCGGCCGCCACGACGATCGTGCAGCGGCTCAAAAAGGCCCCTGACGACGCGGCGGGCAAACGCGAAGCTCTGAGAGCCCTGATGCGGGAAACCAACGTCAAGAATGCGATCATCTTCTGCAATCGCAAGAAAGACGTCGGCATCGTCCACCGCTCGCTCCAGCGTCACGGCTTCAATGTCGGTGCCCTGCATGGCGACATGGACCAGCATCAGCGCACGGCGACGCTCGACGCCTTCCGCAACGGCACCATCACCTTCCTTGCCGCGAGCGACGTCGCTGCCCGCGGCCTCGATATCCCCGAGGTCAGCCACATCTTCAACTACGACGTTCCGATTCATCCCGAGGATTACGTCCACCGCATCGGGCGCACCGGACGCGCCGGGCGCGAAGGCTTCGCCGCCACCCTGGTGACGCCGAAAGAGATCAAGGCGATCAAGGCGATCGAGAGGCTGCTTCACCACGACATCCCATGGATCGATGGCCAGCCGAGCGCCGAAGAGATCGCCCATGCGCGCGAAGACCGGGGCCGCTCGAACGGACGCCACCGGCGCGGCTCGCGATCAAGCCGCAGGGGCAGCGGAGCGCCGGTAAGCGCAAACGGACGGCCCGACAGTCAGCGCAAGGAGCATGGGGGCTCGCCCGCGCACAAAGCCACCAAACCACACCAGCCTCATCAGCCCCACCCGCAGCAAAATCAGCAGCGACGCGAGCAGCACCCGCCAAAAGCAGTTCAAACGAAGCCAGCCCAAAGCTCGGCACCGCAAGCTGCGCATACTCACTCCCACCACACGCCGGCGCCTAAGCCGCAACCCCAGCATACCGGCCATCGGCCGCCGCCTAAGGCCCCACAGCCCTCACGCGGCGGCGTGCGCGGCATGGGCGAGCATGTCCCGGCCTTCATGACGCGCTCCGTGCGTCCGCTGGACTAGGGCTTTATCGTCAAGCCAATAGACTCTATGTCATGGCCGGCCTTGTGCCGGTCATCCACATTTTTGGGCCCGACAGTAATTCGTGGATGGCCGGGACGAGCACGGCCATGACGAGGGTTTTGTCGAAAGGCAGAGCGCTAACTCGGGCGCTTAGTCCTCGGCGGGCACGCTGGCCGGGCTGAGCGACACGGACTCGCCGCAGCCGCAAGAGCCTGTCTGGTTCGGATTGTTGAACACGAAGCCAGAGGTCATGCGGTCGCTGCGGTAATCCATCTCGGTGCCGAGCAGGAACAAGACCGCGGTCGGATCGATGAGAATGCGCACGCCCTTGTCCTCGACCACCTCGTCATGCGGCGCCTTCGTCTCGGCATAGCTCATGGTGTATTCCATGCCGGCGCAACCGCCCTTCTTGACGCCGATGCGCAAGCCTGTGGCGTCTTTGCCTGAGGCCGACATGAGCGCGCGGATGCGCTCGGCGGCGGCATCGGTCAGGGTCATGAGCTTCGGTGCGGTCATGGTCTCAAATTGGGATAGATCGGGGTTCGGTTCAAGCCTGACTAGAACATGTTGAGGGCAAGCCGCGCCTCCTCGGACATGCGGCTCGGGTCCCAGGGGGGATCGAACACGAGGTTGACCTTCACCTGCCCGACGCCCGGAACGGACGAGACGGCGTTGTCAACCCAGCCGGGCATGTCACCGGCCACCGGGCAGCCGGGCGCCGTCAAGGTCATGTCCACCTCGATGTTGCGCTCCGGGTCCACGTCGAGCCGGTAGATCAGGCCAAGCTCATAAATGTCGACCGGGATCTCTGGATCGAACACGGTCTTCAGCGCCGCCACGAGGTCGTCCTTGAGCTGATCGTGCTCGGGCGAAGGTGCGGCTGCCGGCTCCGCGGAAGGCTTAGCCTCCGCAGGCGCCTCAGGGGCCACTCCCCTTTCCTCGTTCTCTTGAATCTTTTCAGTCATTTCCGTCATTCGCCTCAAGCGAACATGTCATGCGCCTTAGCAAGCGCCTCGACCAGCCGGTCGACCTCTTCGAGCGTATTATACATGGCGAAGGAGGCGCGTGCAGTCGAGGTGACACCATAGCGCGCGAGAAGCGGCTCGGCGCAATGGGTGCCGGCCCTGACGGCCACGCCGTAGCGGTCGAGGATGGTGCTCACGTCGTGCGGATGGGCGCCGCGCATCTCGAAGGAGATGATCGATCCTCTATGCTTGGCATGGCCGAAGATACGCAACCAGTCGAGCTCGCCGAAGCGCTCCATGGCATAGGCGAGCAGCCGATCCTCATGCGCCCTGATGCGCTCGCGCCCGACGCTTTCCACATAGTCGATGGCGGCGCCGAGCCCGATCGCCTGCACGATGGCCGGGGTGCCGGCTTCGAAGCGGTGCGGCGGTGGCGCATAGGTGATGCGCTCGGTGGTCACCGTGCCGATCATCTCGCCGCCGCCCTGATAGGGCCGCATGGTCTCGAGCAGCTCCTTCTTGCCGTAGAGCACGCCGATGCCGGTCGGGCCGTAGAGCTTGTGGCCGGTGAAGGCATAGAAATCGCAATCGAGGTCCTGAACGTCGACCGGGAGATGCACCGCGCCTTGAGCGCCGTCGACCAGCACGGGGAT
>DASUZQ010000219.1:0-6737 GCA_036376815.1 Methyloceanibacter sp.
CGAGCACGTCGAGCTTGGTGAGGGCGATGCCGTTGATGCCGCCGACTTTGCGCGTCTGGCGCACGAGGCATGCATCGAACCAGCCGCAGCGGCGTGGCCGCCCGGTCACCGTGCCGAACTCGACGCCGCGCTCGCCGATGACGCGCCCGGTCTCGTCCTTGAGCTCGGTGGGGAAAGGCCCCTCGCCCACGCGCGTGGTGTAGGCCTTGGTGATGCCGAGTACGTAGTTGATCGCGCCCGGCCCGAGGCCTGAGCCCGTCGCGGCCTGCGCCGCCACGGTGTTTGACGAGGTGACGAAGGGATAGGTGCCGTGGTCGATGTCGAGCAGCGCCCCTTGCGCGCCTTCGAACAGGATGCGCTTGCCGGCCCGCCGTTCGCGGTCGAGCAGCGACCACACCGTATCCACGTAGGGCAACACTTTCGGCGCGATCGCCGTGAGCTCGCCGCACAGCGCGTCGGCGCTGATCTCGGGTTCGCCGAGCCCGCGGCGAAGCGGATTGTGGTGGGCAAGGATACGTTCGATCTTGGGCTTGAGGCTCGGCAGGTCCTGCAGATCCATGACGCGGATGGCGCGCCGGCCGACCTTGTCCTCATAGGCAGGTCCGATGCCGCGCTTGGTGGTACCGATCTTGCCGTCGCCGGCCTGCGCCTCACGCAGCGAGTCGAGCTCGCGATGCAGTGGCAGGATGAGGGTGGCATTCTCGGCGATGCGAAGATTGTCGCGACTGATCTCGATGCCGAGTTTCTCGATTTTGGCGATCTCCTCGGCGAGCGCCCAAGGATCGACGACGACGCCGTTGCCGATCACGGAGAGCTTGCCCTTTCGCACGACGCCGGAGGGAAGCAGCGACAATTTATAGGTAGTGCCGTCGACCACGAGCGTATGACCGGCGTTGTGGCCGCCCTGGAAGCGCACCACGATATCGGCGCGCTCGCTCAGCCAATCGACGATCTTGCCCTTGCCTTCGTCGCCCCATTGGGAGCCGACGACCACGACATTGGCCACTGCTTAATCCTCTGAAATCCTGGATCGAGTCGCACGAACGGCCCCGTTCGATGCGGGGCCGTGTTTCGTTATAGCGCGTGCGAGAGGCCGATGCGAGGGGTTCGCTGCCGGTGGGCCGCCCTGGGGCTTGGTGAGAGCCGGATCGTTCTGAAAGCAGAAGGTCTTGCCGCCGACCGTTTTCTTGATCGGGCACTCAGCGCTCTCGCCGGTCTTGCCTTTGCTGTTGGCGCTCTCGGTCGGAGCCGAAAAGCCGCTTGGGCCGGTCGCCGGTTGCTCCGCTGCGACAAGTGCCGTGGCGCCGAAGCCAAGCAGCATGAAGACCATCAGCAGCAATACTGTTCTCATGCCAACTCTCTTAGCATTATTTGCGCTGACCTTCATCGCCTGGGGCGAGTGGCGGCAACGCTTGCCACGATTGATCCAATTGTTGCCAGTTTTGATCTCACTCGCGCCGGATTGGCCCGGCATGTCTCGGCCCACGCGAAACTGAACTCCCAAAATAGGAGCAAAGACATGCGAGCAATTTTTCTCGCCGCGACCATATTGTGTTTCACGGGATTGGCCGCATCTGCTCAGCCGTCGAAGATGAATCCAAACCCAGATGCGACCGGCGTCGAGGGACCGACCGGGACATCCGCGGAGCCGTCGAAGATGACTCAGAGCGCCGCCGCCGCTGGCGTCGAGGGACTGACCGGAGCCATGCGCGACGTGGGGTCGCCTTGGCTCGATCATGCCATCAACGATGTCGGCACCAACCCGACCGGCTGGAAGAAGCAATGGTGCGCGAAGTCGGTGAACCTCTGGCTGCAGCGAAGCGGCAAGAAGGGCTGCGGCGGCAACACCGCCATCTCCTGCCTCAGCGCCGGACGCAAATTGGATGGGCCGACGATCGGCGCGCTAGCGGTGATGAAGCATCACGTCGGCATCGTGAAGGAAGTGCATAGTGGGCAGGTCACGCTCGTCTCCGGCAACCACTCCGGACGGTCCGGGGCCCGCAGCGTCGGCATCGGCAAATATGCGCGCGGGCGCGTCGTCGCCTATGTCTGGCCGGAGTGACGTCTGCCACCCGAGGCCCTAGCCTCGTCATGGCCGGGCTTGTCCCGGCCATCCACGTCTTTACGTATCACAAGAAAAAATCGTGGATGCCCGGCACAAGGCCGGGCATGACAAGGCTGTGTGTGCTGAAACGGTCTCGCTACGCCGCGGCGTCAGTGAGCGCGTGCACGATGTCGGAGACGACCGTATCCACGAGCTTCACGTCGTCGCCCTCCGCCATCACGCGGATCACGGGTTCCGTGCCCGACGGGCGGATGACGAGGCGGCCCGTCTTGCCGAGCCGCGACTTGCCGCTGTCGATCGCCTTGCGCACGGCGATATTGTCCAACGGCTGATGGCCGTTCTTGTAGCGGACGTTCTTGAGGACTTGCGGCAGCGGCTCGAAGCGGTTGCAGATTTCGCTCACCGGCTTGCCGCTTTGCGCCACCACGGCGAGGATCTGAAGCGCGGTGACCAGACCGTCGCCCGTGGTCGAATAATCGGACAGCACGATATGGCCTGACTGCTCGCCGCCGACATTGTAGCCGTGCTGGCGCATGTGCTCGACGACGTAGCGGTCGCCCACCGGCGTTCGCTGCAGACCGAGGCCGAGGTCCTGCAGATAGCGCTCAAGCCCTAGATTGGACATCACCGTGGCGACGATGCCGCCGCCGGCAAGGCGCCCGCGCCTGAGCCACGATTCGGCGATGACCGCCATGAGCTGATCGCCATCGATCATCTGGCCCTTCTCGTCGACGATGACCACGCGGTCGGCGTCGCCGTCGAGCGCGATGCCGATATCGGCGCGCACCTCGTTGACCTTGCGGATGAGATCGCCGGGCGCGGTCGAGCCGCAGTCCTTGTTGATGTTGAAGCCGTCCGGATCGACCCCGAGCTTCACCACCTCGGCGCCAAGCTCCCACAGAGCCTCAGGCGCCACCTTGTACGCTGCTCCATTGGCGCAATCGATCACCGCCCTGATGCCGTCGAAGCGGAGGTTCTTGGGCAGCGTTCGCTTGGCGAACTCGATATAGCGCTCGCGTGCGCTGTCGATGCGGGTCGCCCTGCCGATTTTCTCAGGCGCCGCGAGCATTTCGGTCATGTCGCCGAGCATCAGCTCCTCGACCTGGAGCTCGGTATCGTCGGAAAGCTTATAGCCGTCCGGTCCGAACAGCTTGATGCCGTTATCGGCAAACGGATTGTGCGAGGCTGAGATCATCACGCCGAGATCGGCGCGGAGCGAGCGGGTCAGCATGGCCACGGCAGGAGTGGGCATCGGCCCGAGCAGGAACACGTCCATGCCCACGGCGGTAAAGCCCGACACGAGGGCCGATTCGATCATGTAGCCTGAGAGCCTGGTGTCCTTGCCGATCACCACGCGATGGCGATAGGAGCCGTTGGTGAAAAGCTTGCCGGCGGCCATGCCAACACGCAGGGCCACCTCGGACGTCATGGGTGTGGAATTGGCGCTGCCACGGATTCCATCCGTGCCAAAGAATCTGCGAGCCATGGGCCGATGTCCCCCTAGTTCCCCAAAGGCGCCGCCCGCCTTTTGCGATTAGGTCGGCGTGTCATGGAATTATGCTCCTGCTCTATTCCACCACTGTTCACAAAGTGTAAGCAAAAGTTACATCAATTCCGTTTGGTGAATCAGGGGTTTAACCCCTTTTCTCCACGACGCAAGCGGATTAGGCGCCTGTTCCGACCACGCTCGCCCGCCACACGGAAAGCGCCTGGCGCGTTCCCGCGACGTCATGAACGCGCAAAATCTGGGCACCTTGCGCCGCAGCCACAAGGGCGACGGCGAAGGAACCTGGCTCCCGCGACTGCGGTGTTTCGCCGCCCGCCACCCCGCCGATGAAGCGCTTGCGCGAGGCGCCGACGAGGATGGGCACCCCTAGCCCATGCAGCAGGCTGAGATTGGCGAGGAGCGAAAGAGTGTGGTCCATGGTCTTGCCGAAGCCGATCCCGGGGTCCGCGGCGATACGGGCGCGCTTGATGCCTGCCGCTTCGGCCGCGGCGATGCGGCCCTCGAGATAGTCGTAGACCTCGAGCACGACGTCGTCATAGCGGGGATCGAGATGCATGGTCTTGGGCTCGCCCTTGGCATGCATGAGGATGACCGAAAGCCCGGTTTCGGCCGCCGCGGCTAGGCTGTCCGGGTCGTAGGTCAGGGCCGAGACGTCGTTGAAGATCTTGGCGCCGGCGCGTGCCGCGGCCCGCGCCACGGAGCCCTTTCGCGTGTCGATGGAGATTGCGGCATTGAGCCCGGCAAGCCCTTCGAGCACCGGGAGTACGCGGCCGAGTTCGTCCCCCTCCTCCACCGGATCGGAGCCCGGACGGGTCGATTCGCCCCCCACATCGACGATATCGGCGCCGGCTGCAGCCAGCTCGGCAGTCCTGACGACAGCGCCTTCCGTCTGGTCGTAGAGGCCGCCGTCGGAGAATGAGTCAGGCGTGACGTTGACGATGCCCATGATCAGGGTGCGCGTGCAGGCGAGCCCAGCGAAGGGCGGACGAGGCGTGGTGATGCGCTTGAGCAGCGACGCAAGCTCCGTGTCGTGCGAGGCGTGAAGGTCCTTGGCGGTCAGAAAGCGCCGCTCGGTCGAGGCCGGCACGCCCTCGATCAGCTCTCCTGCAGTGAAGGAGATTTCGCCTCCGGCCAAGGGGAGCGCAGCGCCCTCGGCCACAGCCTCGGCCGCCGTCTCGCCGTAGAGGAATCCGATGGGCCTGAGATAGAGCTTCGGGTCTGCCATGCCGCCTGCCTTAGCACGCCGCGCCGGCAGCGCCACCCCTCACTCGTCATGGCTTAGATTCCGTCAGCCCAAAAACGTGGATGCCCGGCACAAGGCCGGGCATGACAACGTTTGAGGGAATGAGAGACCTAAAGGACCTCAGCTCGTGGGCTGGGGTGCCATGCCGCCAGTGTCGGGCTCGGGCTCGGGCGGCGCCTTCTTGCCGCGGCCTGCGGTGGGAACGGCTGACGCCGGCGTCGGACGCGGCGAGATATCGGCCGCGAATTCGCGCACCGGCGGCTTGCCCTTGAGCAAGTCCTTGATCTCGTCGCCGGACAGCGTCTCGTATTCGAGCAGCCCGCGCGCGATCAAATGCAGATCGTCGATATGCTCATCGATGATTTTGCGCGCCTGCTCGTAACCCTCATCGACGAGGCGGTGGATCTCCTCATCGACGATGGTTTGGGTCTCGTCGGACATGTTCTGGGTCCGCGCGATGGAGTGGCCGAGGAACACCTCCTCCTCGTTGTCGCCGTAGGCGAGCGGCCCGAGCTTGTCCGACATGCCGTATTGCGTGACCATAGCGCGCGCCAACAGCGTCGCCATCTTGATGTCCGAGGAGGCACCGGAGGTCACCTTCTCGTAGCCGAACACAAGTTCCTCTGCCACGCGTCCGCCCATGGCGACAGTGATGTCGGCCTTAAGCTTGGCGCGCGTGTAGGACAGCATATCGCGCTCAGGAAGCCGCATGACCATGCCAAGCGCGCGGCCGCGCGGGATGATGGTCGCCTTATGCACCGGATCCGACGCCTCTTGATTGAGCGCGACGAGAGCGTGGCCGCCCTCGTGATAGGCGGTTAGCGTCTTCTCCTCTTCAGTCATGACCATGGAGCGGCGCTCGGCGCCCATCATGACCTTGTCCTTGGCGTCCTCGAACTCGAGCTGGGTGACGAGCCGCTTCGACCGGCGCGCGGCAAGCAACGCCGCCTCGTTCACGAGATTGGCGAGATCGGCACCGGAGAAGCCCGGCGTGCCGCGGGAGATGACGCGCAGATCCACATCGGGAGCGAGCGGGACCTTGCGCACATGCACCTTCAGGATCTTCTCGCGTCCGATGATGTCGGGACGCGGCACCACCACCTGGCGGTCGAAACGGCCGGGGCGGAGCAGCGCAGGATCGAGCACGTCGGGGCGGTTGGTCGCGGCGATCAGGATGATGCCTTCATTTGCCTCGAAGCCGTCCATCTCCACGAGCAGCTGATTGAGGGTCTGCTCGCGCTCGTCATTGCCGCCGCCAAGGCCGGCGCCACGATGGCGGCCGACGGCGTCGATCTCGTCGATGAAGATGATGCAAGGCGCGTTCTTCTTCGCCTGATCGAACATGTCGCGCACACGCGACGCGCCGACGCCCACGAACATCTCGACGAAGTCGGAGCCGGAGATGGTGAAGAACGGCACATTGGCCTCGCCGGCGATGGCGCGCGCAAGCAGCGTCTTGCCGGTGCCGGGAGGACCGACCAAGAGAGCGCCGCGCGGGATGCGCCCGCCGAGCTTCTGAAACTTCTGCGGGTCGCGCAGGAACTCGACGATCTCCTGCAGATCCTCCTTGGCCTCGTCGACGCCCGCGACGTCGTCGAAAGTCACGCGGCCGTGGCGCTCGGTCAAAAGCTTGGCCTTGGACTTGCCGAAGCCCATGGCGCGGCCACCGCCCGACTGCATCTGGCGCATGAAGAAGATCCACACGGCGATGAGGAGCAGCATCGGGAACCAGGAGACCAGCACGCCGAGCAGAGACGGCACGTCGTCCTCTGACGGCTTGGCGGTGATCTTCACGCCCTTCTGCGACAGCTTGCCGATGAGCGAGGGGTCGAACGGGGCGTAGGTGTGGAAGGTCTGGCCGTTGGTGTAAGTGCCGTTGATGTCCTGGCCGGAGATGACCACGTTCGAAATCCGGCCCGTAT
>DASUZQ010000220.1:0-6505 GCA_036376815.1 Methyloceanibacter sp.
CCGGAGCCGGACTCGGAGCTGCCGTCGCACCCTGCTGTCCGGTCTGAGACCCCGGAGGCGGAGGACCCCCTGGCGGCAAGGGTGGCAACACGGACTGAGACTCCGTCGGCGGCGCACCATAACCAAAGCCACCCTGATAATCGGCGCACGGCTTCCAGGACCAACACACTGCGTTCGCCGGCAGCGACAGGGACAACAATGCCGAAACTGCTAGGGGGACAGTTAGCAGAAGAGATTTTGCGTTCATCGACCCCTCCCCTTTACCCATCGGTTCTCGTGCACGCGCAAGGAGCCGTCGCGTTGACCGTGCTCACGTGCTTCGCCTGGGAGCGGAAGCGGCTTCGAACCTGACGATGACGCAAACCCCCACAGGCGAAGCTGCCGGCTACCGGCTTCGGTCGCCTTACACCCCCGCGTGCAGAGCAATCATAGCTCAATATTTGGGCGTAGCAGCATACGGATTTATCAAGCTTTTGCGCCAGATCGGCCGAGCTCTGCCACAATTTCACGCGCCAAATCGCTGAGCGACGGATCCCGCGCGCCCATCACCAAGACCGTGTCACCGGCGCGGGCCACTTCGGCGATGCGCGCGGCGAGCCAGACGCGGGACGGCGCGAACTCCGCCTTGATGCCGTTCTTGGTGATCTCCTCGACAATGTCGGCCGCGGAAAAGTCGCGGTCAGCGGTGCCGCCAGCGTAGAACACTTCGAGCATCCACAGGCGATCGCCGGGCCTCAACTCGCGGGTGAAGGTGTCGACGAAGTCCCGCCTGAGAAAGCGCGTGGGCCCATAGCCGTGCGGTTGATAGACGGCGAGCACGCGCGAAGCGTTGAGCTTCGCCGTGGCGAGCGCTGCGGCGATCTTGTCGGCGTTGTGGGCGAAATCGTCGATGACGGTGACACCGCAGACGGCACCCACCGTCTGGAAGCGCCGCCCCACGCCTTGAAAGCAGCTGAGCGGCCCAACCATGTCGGCAAGCGGCACGTCGAGAGCGCGCGCAGCGGCGATGGCGGCAAGCGCATTGGCGACGTTATGCCGGCCAGGCACCGGCAGCGCGAAGGCAACATCATCGACGTTGAAGCTGCTGCCTGACGGCGTAAGCTCGACATTGATCCCGCGAATGTCGGCGCGTGGTCCAAAGCCGAAGCGGAGCGCACCGCCGGCGAGCGCATCGAGATTTTCATCCTCTCCCACCACCAGAGCCTCGCGCGAACGGGCGCGCATCACGGCGAACATCGCAGCCACCTCCTCCATCTCCTTGTGGTCGCGCTGCAGATTGAGGATGACGCCGACCGCAGGCGCGTAACGCACGAGCGAGCCGTCGCTCTCATCGGCCTCGACGACGAGAAGGTCGGAGGCGCCGGCGAACGCGTTGCCGGGCAGGCCGCGGGCCTGCAACAGCCGCAAATCTCCGCCGGTGATGACGGAGGGGTCGCGGCCCGCGCCTTTAAGGATCTCGAAGACCATCGCCGTCACGGTGGATTTGCCGCTCGTGCCGCTCACCGCCACGGTGCGATAAGAGGCGAAGAAGTGGGCGAGCAGCTCGGAGCGGTGAACGATGGGGATGTTCTTGGTGCGCGCCGCAGCTAAGTCTGCCACCTTTTCCTCGACCGCGGTCGAGACGATGAGTGCCGCGCAGTCGTCGGTCACGCCGCTCCCGTCCTGGGGCATGATTTCGATGCCGAGGCGTTCGAGCTGTGTCCGAAGCTCGGCGCGCTCGCCGCAGTCGAAGGCGCGATCGCTGCCGCTGACACGCCCGCCCATCATCGCCTGGAATTGCGCGAGCGCGCTCATGCCGGAACCGGCAAGCCCTGCGTAATGGAATCGCCCCGGGCCCTTCGGATCTGGGATGGCGAGTTCCACGGGCTCGGTGATCAACACGTAGTCGCCTTCGCGCATGAAGGCGAACAGGGAACAGATGTCGACGTTGGAGAGGCGCACGCAGCCATGCGAGACGGGGCGGCCAAGCAGACGCTCGTGATTGGTGCCGTGGAGATAGATATAGCGCTCAAGCGAATCGTGGCCGGGGCCGCGGTTGACGCCTTCCTCCAGTCCATCGAGGGTGAGAATGCGGGTGAGGATGAGATCGTCGTCGCGCGCTTCCCCGCGCCACATCTCGCCGGTCGGCTCGCGCGACACGAACACCGAGCCTTCCTCGGCGCCGTCTCCGATCCGCCGGTGCACGCGATGCCAGCCTGGCGGCGTGCGGTAGGAGCCTTCAGCCCCGCCAACGCCGGCACGCGCGCTCGAGACCGGCCACGCGGCCTTGGCCGCACCGTTCTCGATCAAGACGGCGCGCTGGCGCTCGACGTCGACCACGAGCAGCCGCGAGGGGGGCTCGGGCGGGGCGGCGCGCCGCGCGAGCGCGGCACGGGCAAGATCGAGGGCGCGCGCGGCGAGGCTGGGATCGACGGGAGCGGTCATGGGCAGCGCACTCTGCCACAGGACGCGCGCCGGGGCAGGACGAATCTCCCTGCCCGGAGGCCCGGTTAGCCAGCGCGAAGCTTGCGTCTAGTGGGAGCGGAAGGCCGGGCTCGAATAGAGCAAAGGCGGCACATCCGAGGAGGAAGGCGATTGTGGAATGTAAACGCCGCTCGACCCGGCACTATCGCTGTCGATGCCATAGGCTTGAAGCCCAGGGATCACCGGCGCCTCATCGGGATCGGAGAAGCCCGCCGAGCCATCGGGATTTTGCGGGCCCGCGCTGTTCGCATCGAAAGCGAGCGCCGCACCAGGCACAAGCAGCCCGGCAATCACAGCCAAAATCAATGTTGGTCGCATGCCCGTCATCCCCCAACCCGTGAAAGGCCGTACCATAGCCCTCGCTGAAGAGGCGCGCCCCATGACGAATGGACGCAACGCGCCCGCCTCTCCAGGAGGCCTTAAGCCGGGATGAATTTCAGCGATACGCCGTTGATGCAGTAGCGCAAGCCGGTCGGCGGCGGGCCGTCATCGAACACGTGGCCGAGATGACCGCCGCAGCGGCGGCAATGGACCTCGTCACGCACCATGCCGAAGGTGTAGTCGGTGTCCTTCAGCACCGCGCCCTCGATGGGCTCGTAGAAGCTCGGCCAGCCCGTGCCGCTGTCGAATTTGGTTTTCGAATCGAACAGCGGCAGGTCGCATCCGGCGCAGGCGAAAGTTCCGGTGCGGTGCTCGTTGTTGAGCGGGCTGGTGAAGGCTCGCTCGGTGTCCTGCTCGCGCAGCACGGCGAATTGCTCCGGCGTGAGCAGCTTCCGCCATTCCTCCGGGGTGTGGGTGACTTCGAAGGTACCGGCGACAGCCTCGCGGCGGCCGCCGAACAGGCGCCAGCCGAGCAGGCCGGCGCCGGCCGCGGCGACGGCAATGACGCCAAGATTGATCTCGCGCCGGGTGAAAGCCATCGTTTCTCTCCTCGTTGCCGGGCGCGTGGACGCGCGCCGGGCGCGGGCGGTTGCCGCGCTTTGCTTCTCCTGAACGCTAAGATGTGGAGCCGCCACCGAGCAATTCAACTTGCGCGCACGGGCTTTCACATGCGCTTGACAGGAAGCGGCCTCAGCCGCTCGAGCTAGCCTCGGGAGGCGACCTGCGTTTCCGGAATCATGATGACGCAGCGCACCCCCTTGGCCGGGAAGGTCAGCTTCACCTCGCCCTCGAGCGCCTTTCCCACCACGCTTTCGATCATGGCGCGGCCAAATCCAGACCGCTCTGGCGTGCTCACCGGAGGCCCGCCCCGCTCTTCCCAGGTGAGTTTCAGCTGGTCGGAGTCGCAGAATTGCCAATGGACGCGCACGCTGCCGCGGCCGCTCGACAGCGCGCCGTATTTTTGCGCGTTGGTGGCAAGCTCATGCAGCGCGAGTCCGAGATTCTGCACGGCCTCAGGCTTCAGCATCACGTCCTCGCCGTCGATGACGATCTGGCTTCCGGAACGGTCCATGTTGAGTTGCTGCTCGACCAACGTGCGCAAGGACGCGCCATGCCAATTGTCGGCGACGAGCAAATCCTGCGAGCAGCCGATGGCGACGAGGCGTGCGCCGAAACGGTCGAGGAAGTCGTCGATCGTCTTGGTGCGCGCGGCAGTCTGCCTGGCAATCGCTTGGATCACCGCCAAGAGATTCTTCGAACGGTGGGTGAGCTCGCGGAGCAGCAGGCGAAGCTGGTTCTCGGCCTCTTTCCGCTCGGTGATCTCGACGGCGACCGAGGTCGTGCCGATGACGTCGCCCTTGTCGTCATGCAGAGCTTCGGTCAAGAGATAGTAGGATCGCCGGCGTCCGAACAGCTCGAAATTGGTTTCGATGGTTTGCGATTCTCCGGTCTCGATGGCGCGCCGCTTCGCCGCCATGAAGGAAGCGGCAGCCTCGGGCGGGAGGATCTCGGTGTCGGTCTTGCCGATCAGGAATGCCGGGTTGATACCTGATGGCGGATTGTGCACCCAGGTGAAGCGCATGTCGCTGTCCTGGGTGAACACCATGATCGGCGAGCCGCGGAGCGCGATCTCGAAGCGTTGCTTGGCTTCGGCAAGCTCTTTGGTACGCGCTTCGACCCGCTCTTCGAGCTGCTGACGCGTCTCCCTCAGCTCTTCAAGCGTGCGCAGATGCGCCGCGATCTCCGACTGGAGCCGGTCGCGCGACGGACGCTTCACGAGTTCCGGCGTCAGCCTCCAGATGACGATCGCCGCGGTGAGAGCGATCAGGGCGCTTAAGGACTTGAGCACGGCTACCAGCCCGTGCACCGGACCGAACAGCACGGAGGCGAGATGTGCGAGCCCGGCGCTGGCGAGGAACAGGATGAACAGGGTAAGCAGCGCCTGGTCGGCGCGGCTGCGGTCCTGTCTCCGGTAATAGAGAAAGAGCAGAGCCGCCGGGATTATGAAGAACGAGACGGCAATGATCGCGTCGGCGAAAGCATGCAGAGAGTCGAGCCCCGAGGTCACCGCTTGGGATTGCGTGGCAGGATCTCCTGTGCCGAAGAGGACGGTGAATAAGCGCGCCATTTGTTAAGTCTAAGCCGAAACCGTTACGCCGGGTGCCAAATGACGAGGCGCCGGTTGGCCTCTGGGAACCCCTGGTCCTCTAAGTTTAGAACACCGCTCGAACGATTTTGTTCTCGATCTTTCAAGGATTTTCCGCCCGGTGCTGCCACCCCAGGAACTTTTCGGCCGGGAAAGGGTTCAGTTGAACGTTCGAGCGCTCCCCAGCCCCACTCCTCCCCGCGGCGATCGAACCAACGCCCGCAGCCGGCCCCCGGTTGCGGGCGTTCCTCTTCAACCCCACAAGCAACCGCTGCCTGCCGCCAGAGCGGAGGGCCCGCTCCTTTCCTAAGCCGGAGCAGGGGAAGAGCTACAGAAGCGCGGCGATCAGGGTAATGAGGAAAATCACGATGAAAATGAAGAACAGGATGCGCGCGATGCCAGCAGCGGCCGATGCCACGCCGCCGAAGCCGAACACGCCTGCCACCAACGCGATGACTGCAAAAATGAGTGCCCAAGTGAGCATGTCACACTCCCCATGTTGGATCGCCGGCTTTCGGGGATGCCAACTTGAACCAACGAGCCCCGGAACGCGCGGTCTCCCGATTCCGTTCCAAGCGAAGATGCGCGGGAGGTTGCGCGTCCGTCAAGGGCGTGTCCAGAAGCGCGCGACCACGCCGAGCAGGTCCTGCCCGGTGAAAGGCTTGCCGATCAAGGGCGCCCCCTGGTGCGGCTTGGGGAGCTGCTCACGCCCGTAGCCGCTCACAAAGGCGAAGGGCACCCTCCTCGCAAGGAGAGCGTCGGCGACGCGGCCCACCGGCTCTCCACCAAGATTGGCGTCGAGCAGAGCGCCGTCCACCTTTTCGCTTTCAAGCGTCAGCAGCGCGTCGCGCACCGACGCCAACGGCCCGATCACGACAAGCCCACCCTGCTCGAGCGCCCCGGCAATATCGAGGGCGATGAGAAACTCGTCTTCGACCACGAGGATACGTTTGCCCGCCATTTCCCGCCCAATCCGTACGCCAGCGAGGACACGAAGCCTCTGCTATGTTTCATCAATTACCAGCAATTTGATCAAGCCCATTTGCAGGGCGGTGAGAGCAATCAGGGAACTTGATTGTGGCAGGCAGCGTTTGATCGACACTAAACTTCGCTCTCCCCCCCCCCCGGGCCCCCCGATCAAAGGCGGGCCTCCCTAGCGAAAAGGAGAACGCTCATGAACTGGGATCGTATCGAAGGCAATTGGAAGCAATTGCGCGGCAAGGCTCAACAGCAGTGGGGCAAGCTCACTGACGACGACCTCACCACCATCGAAGGCCGCCGCGTCGAGTTGGTCGGCAAGATCCAGGAGCGCTACGGCATCGCCAAAGACGAGGTCGAGAAGCAAGTCGACAACTGGATCCGCAATATGTAGTCAAGCTTCGGTCAGCCGCGCCTCCTCTGCTTGGAGGAGGTTGCGGCGCGACTGAGCTTCGCGATTTTCCCTAGACGATAGAGAATCCTGGACGGTCAATCGTGCGCGTTCCGCTGCCCTAGCAATGAGCCAGCACGGCCCCC
>DASUZQ010000221.1:0-2384 GCA_036376815.1 Methyloceanibacter sp.
GAACCCCCTGGTTAAGACTTCCTTAGCGCCAATCTAGAACGGATTCCAGGTCGGCTCGCGGGTATATTTCAGGTACCCGATATTGGCGCCAAGCCTCAATCCGAGGCCAGACCGGATTGGGGCAAGAATAACGTGGCTGTCAGCCAAGAATGTGACCCCGACGCCGCCGACGAGATAGGCCGAGCCGTCAACGCCTGCAAAAGCACTGTAAATTTCCCCTGGGGCGCGGAGATTGTAGACAAGGACCATGGTTTTTGAGCCCTCGGCGCCGAGGTCGTAGCCGACCGAGGGACCTTGCCAATACAGGGGGAAATCGCCGGCATCCTTGGTGTAGAGCTTCCCTTCGCCATAGCGAACGCCGGCAATGATGGCGCCGCCGGCTTCTTCGCCGAGAATATAGCCATTCGGCCTGCCGGCGCGTTGGAAGGTGTATTCGATCGCCCGGGCAAGCCCCATGGAAACGGAGCCGAAGAAGCGGTGGCCGGCCTCCTTGATTTCCTCGGCGGAGAATGTGCCGCGGCTGTTGGTCGGCGGAGGCGGAAGAGTGGCTTGATCGCCCGGCGGGGGAGCCGATGCTCCTGGCGCCGGCTCATAAGGGACGCCGGGACCGCCCGGATCGGCCTGCGGCGGCGGCAACTGCGCGCCTCGCGGCTGCGGTGTGATGACCATGGGCTCGTCGTCGGCCTGGGCAAGTCTGATCGCGCCTTGTGTCGCATCGCCGGCCGTGGCCTCGGTGGCGAACAGCAAAATCGTGGCAAGCATCGCTGCCGACAGTTTGATCATGGCGAACCCCCGTGGCTTTTTCGAAGCCATGCCCGGACCCAACGCGCTGGTCCGGCTCTCGTTCGCCATGATTTGCTTAAAGCGTTACTAAACAGTGGCCGGCGGCCGTCAGACCGCCGCGGCTTTTTGGCCCCAGGCGACAAAGCCTGGATTGAGCAGGCCCGTCTCGGTCTTGCCGTAGCGGAGCGGCTTTCCCTCGGCATCAACCACAAAGCCTCCGGCTGCGGTCAGAACCGCATGGCCTGCCGCCGTGTCCCACTCCATGGTCGGTCCGAAGCGAGGATAGACGTCTGCCAGGCCGCGGGCGACTTCAAGAAATTTCAGCGCAGACCCAGCGTCGGACCTGCCCGCGATCTTGAGCTTGGCGAGGAAGGACTCCGTAGCCGGATCGAGATGGGAGCGGCTCACCACGGCGACCAGGCCATCGGGAGAGGGCACGCGCACATGCAGAGTCCGGCAATCGAGAGCGGAGAGGTCAGCGCCACGCTCGCTCGGCTCGACCGTCACCTCGATCGCCTTGCCGCTTGCGGGCGTCGTGGCGAGAAGCGAGCGCGCCGGCGCATAGACGAGGCCGAAGCGAGGGCTGCCGTTCTCGACCAGGGCGATGTTGACGGTAAAGTCGGAGCGCTTCTGGATGAATTCCTTGGTGCCGTCGAGCGGATCGACCAGGAAGAAGCTGGCGCCGAGCGGCGCCGTGCGATCGGTGGCAATCTCCTCCGACACCACCGGAACGTTCGGGGCGAGCCGATGCAGGGCTTCAAGCACGATCGCCTCCGACGCTTTGTCGGCTTGGGTGACAGGGCTCTGATCGGCTTTCAGCTCGACCTTGGTGCCCTCGCGATAAAACCGCATGATGGCGGCGCCGGCCCGGACAGCGGCGTCGGTCAGAATCGTCGCCGCGAGGCCCGCATCGAAATCGCTGGTCTGTCGTTCTTGAGTCGTGTGTCGTTCTTGAGTTGTGTGTCTTGGGGCTGACAAGGCAAGATGCTTTCTTGATGCATTGATTCGTTTCGTTAAGCGCATCGATGCGGAATTAGCAGCGGACCGCGCCGCCTCGATCTAGCAGATTTTGGGATGGGGACCCCGCGTCATTTTTCGGCGAGGGGCCGTTATTGCTTCGGGGGAAGACCATGGACGAAGAGGCCACAATCGGCGATCTCGAGCTCGCGGCGCTAATCTCAAGCCGCATCTGCCACGATGTGATCAGTCCGGTTGGCGCCATTGCCAACGGCCTCGAAATGCTGGGCGAGGAGCAGGACGAGTCGATGCGCGAGCAGACCATGGACCTGATCCGCAAGAGCGCGCGCCAGGCCTCAGCCAAGCTCCAATTCGCGCGACTGGCCTTCGGCGCGGCGGGATCGGCGGGCGCCGAGATCGACTTGCGCGACGCGGAGAGGGTCGCGAGAGACTTCGTGCAAGGGGGCAAGCATACGCTCTCCTGGCAGGGGCCGCCGGTGACGCTCCCCAAGAACAAGGTCAAGCTATTGCTGAACCTCTTGGCGCTCGGTGTCGTGGCGCTGCCGCGAGGCGGCACCGTCAATGTCGAGATCAAGGGGGAGGGACCTCAAGTCGCCTTCAGGGTGCTCGCTCAAGGGGAGCCC
>DASUZQ010000222.1:0-2159 GCA_036376815.1 Methyloceanibacter sp.
GTCCCCGCGTTCGCCGGCGTCAAGGAGAAGATCGCCGCGCTCGCGCCATCGGGGATCGTGCTCGTGGTCGACGACAAGGGCAACGAGCTGATCGCCCAGAACGCCGACAAGCCCTTCGCTCCAGCCTCGGTCACCAAGATCGTGACGGCATGGCTGGCGATGGAGGTCCTGGGCGGCGACTACCGCTTCGAGACAAAATTCTACCTGGACAAGGACCGGGTGCTTTACGTGCGCGGCGGCGGCGATCCCTTCCTGGTCTCCGAGGAGCTGGCGGAGCTCGCGCAGCAACTCGTCGCCGCCATCGGCAAGGAGCCGATCACCGGCATCGTGCTCGACGCGAGCTACTACCCGCCCGACCTCCGCATCCCGGGCATCGAAAACACCACCGAGTCCTATGACGCGCTGAACTCCGCGCTCGCGGTGAACTTCAACACGATCGCTGCCGTGCGCAAAGGCATCAGGGTCCGCTCGGCCGAGAGCCAGACCCCGATCACCCCGATCGCGATCAGAGAGTTCAAGGCGCGGGGCCCCAACGGTCGCGGCCGCATCAGCCTGAGCAAAGACCCCGCCGTGAGCCTGCAATATGCCGGCGAGCTGATCGCAGCGTTCATCGAGAAGGCAGGCGGCAGCGTCAAGGGCAAGATCACGACCGGATCGGTGCCCGAAGCCCTCAAGCCGGTCTACATTCACAAGTCGCGTCCCCTTTCGGAGATCCTCGTCCAGCTGCTCATCGCCTCGAACAACTACATCGCCAACCAGGTCTTCCTGGAGGTCGGCGGCACCCTCGGTGGGTCAGTCAGCCTCGACAAGTCGCTGAAGGTCCTGAACAAGATGCTCGCCGAGAACGGCCTCGCTAAGGACCTCCACATGGAGGAGGGCTCCGGCATCAGCCGCGACAACCGCTTCACCGCCCGCGGCCTCGCGCACGTGCTCGACCTTTTCGCGCCGCACGCCAAGCTGCTTCACGGTCACGACGGCGGCTTGAACAAGACCGGCACCATGTCCGGCATCAGCACGCTCGCGGGCTACGCCGACACTTCAAGCCACGGGCGGGTTCGCTTCGTGATCGCGCTCAAGACCAACGGCCCGCTGCGCTTCGATCTGCTCCACGCCATCGAGGCGGGGCTTTAGGGCGAGCGGGGCCCGCCCCGTCTATCGAGGTTATTGTAAATGTCGACCGGCGCCTACTCGTGAAGCCTTGATTCCCAGTCGGGTGGGACCCGTCCCGCAGGTCCGGGCACCGGCTGATCTTCCGGATGCCACTGTGGAGGAGCCAGCTTGGGCCCTTTCAAAAATTCTTGCGTGCGATAGTCGTAGAACCACCGCTCACCGGGCTCGAAGCTCGCAATGACCGGATGGCCGGTCGCGTGATGATGCTTCGTCGCGTGCTGATTGGGCGATGAGTCGCAGCAGCCGATATGACCGCATTCAGCGCATCGGCGCAGATGAAACCACCAGCTGCCCGCCGCTAAACATTCCACGCAGCCAGTCCCGCTCGGCGGGGCGTCGGGATTGATGCCGTCTTTCTGAGATTTCATGGTGCTTCCCTATTCTCACCTCTCCTCCACTTAAGCCTCGCTGCCCATCTCGATGAACCTCTCGCTCATCTCGGCCATGCCGGCTCGCTTCTCGGCGAGCGCGGCGGCGTAGTCGGGCGCCGCTCTCGTGATCTAGCCCGCGGCGCCGACGAACCGTTCCCCCTTCGGCGAAAGGAACCAAAGGATAGCCGCGGCCACCAGCAGGGCCGGAACGTCGCCAATGAGGTGACCGTGTTCCTGACTGTCGGAGAAGGCCTGCGCCGCCATGATCGCCGCATGCACGACACTCGACCAGATGGTGAAGGCAATCAGGCTGCGATTCGCCGCCGGGTTCCGCGCGGCGGCGATCAAAAAGATGCCGAGCACCGCATAGATGCCGCAGATCATCTGGAAATAGTAAGTGCCCTGCCCGCCGTGCCAGATCCAGCCTGAAGGCCAGATCATGCCGAGCGGGTAGACCAGCAAAAAGACGACCCCGAACACGACAAGGGCCATCTTCAGATATTTTTCCTTAGTTTGGTTGTCCATGATCCCTCCTTGGTCAGGCTCCCGGCATTACGCCACGCCGTCGCCGCCAGTGCCGAAGCCGGCCTCCGCCTTCTCCTCCTCCACATACACCTC
>DASUZQ010000223.1:0-2101 GCA_036376815.1 Methyloceanibacter sp.
CTCACAAGCCAAGGCGCCAAAGCCCCAGCGGACGATCTCCCCGGCGCCCCCTCCTTCGAGACGCTTGATCGCCTCGGCCGCGCCGTGACCGCGAGGCTTACCCAGGGCATCTCGCCGCACGCGCTCTACGGCGCCTGGTTCGACTGGGCCTCGCATCTTGCCAACGCTCCTGGCCGGCTCATCGAGCTCGGCCTCGAGGCCGTGAATCTCGGCGCCCGCTTCGCGCGCTTCGCCACGCATAGCCTGTCAGAGGACGTGAAACGACCGTTCGAGCCCCAGAGCGGCGATCGCCGCTTCAACGACGATTTGTGGAAACGGCTTCCTTACGCTCTGTGGCAGCAGGCCTTCCTCGCCGAGGAAGCCTGGTGGGCGAGTGCCACGCGCGAAGTCCGCGGGATGACGCCGAACAGCGCCGCCCGCATCTCCTTCATCACCCGCCAATTGCTCGATGTATGGTCGCCGTCGAACGTGCCTTGGCTTAATCCGGTGGTCGCCAAGCGGACGCTTGAGGAGTCCGGCGCCAACCTCGCGCGCGGCGCGCATAATTTCCAGGAGGATTTCTGGCGCAGGCTCGCCATGGAGCCTGAGCCCACTGACGGGCTCGAGGTCGGCAAGGACCTCGCCGTCACGCCGGGCGAAGTCGTGTTCCGCAACGATCTGATGGAGCTCATTCAGTACAAGCCCGCGACTGAACGCGTCGTAGCCGAGCCGGTGTTGATCGTCCCAGCCTGGATCATGAAATATTATGTGCTCGATCTCAGCCCGCACAATTCTCTGGTCCGCTATCTTGTCGAGCGTGGCTTCACCGTGTTCATGGTCTCATGGCGCAATCCCACCGCCGATGACCGCGACATCATTTTCGATACCTACCGCACCGAAGGCGTCATGGCGGCGCTCGATGCCGTCAATGCCATCCTGCCTGCCCGCAAGGTGCACGCCGTCGGCTATTGCATCGGCGGCACCCTTCTCGCCATCGCCGCGGCGACCATGGCGCGCGAAGAGGACGATCGCCTCGCCAGCATCACGCTGTTCGCCGCCCAGACCGATTTCAGCGAGGCCGGCGAGCTGATGCTGTTCGTCGACGAAAGCCAGATCGCCTTCCTCGAGGATATGATGTGGGATCAAGGCGTGCTCGACACCAAGCAGATGGCGGGCGCATTCAAGATCCTGCGCTCCAACGATCTCTTCTGGTCGAAGATGATGCGCGAATATCTGCTCGGCGAGCGCGATCCCGTGACCGATCTCGGCACCTGGAACGCCGATCAGACCAGGCTGCCTTATCGCATGCACTCACAATATTTGCGCGGGCTGTTCCTCGAGAACCGGCTCACCGCCGGCCGCTACGCCGTCGAAGGCAAGGTGATTGCGCTGAAAGACATCGACGCCCCGATGTTCGTGGTCGGCACCGAGACCGATCACATCTCCCCCTGGCGCTCGGTCTACAAGGTGCAGCTCTTCACTGACAATGAGCTAACCTTCCTGCTCACCAATGGCGGGCATAATGCCGGGATTGTGTCCGAGCCCGGTCATCACGGGCGCCATTACGTCATGGCCACCCGCAAGCGCGGGGAACGCTATATCGATTCCGACACCTGGCTCACCCGCGCCGCCCCCGGCGACGGCTCGTGGTGGCCGGCTTGGGTGGCCTGGCTCGAGGCGAGGAGCGACAAGGAACGTGTGGCGCCGCCTGGTATCGGCGCTCCCTCGCGCGGGCTCATGCCGCTTTGCCCGGCGCCCGGCGTCTACGTCCATGAGCGCTAGCCCCGGCCGCTTCTGACCGAGAGTCCACCCAGCGATAGAGTCGCCGCTTGACGATCTCGACCAGCAACAAATACGCGGCAACGGCGCAGACCAAGAAGACATAGAATCCTGAGGGTGGTTCCACAAAGCCTAACAGCCGCCCAAGCGGCGTAAGCGGAATGAGCAAGCCGACGATAACGGCGCCAAGAGTGAGCCCCGTCAGCAACGGATGCGGACGGCTCCGCCAGGGTACGCCTCGCGTCCGGATGATGAAAATGACCAGGCATTGGGTGGCGAGCGACTCGATGAACCAGCCGGTCTGAAACATCGCCTGTCCTGCACCGAACAGCGAGAGCAGCGC
>DASUZQ010000224.1:0-3317 GCA_036376815.1 Methyloceanibacter sp.
GAAGGGCCGATTCCAGCGGATCGGCCATGAGGATGCTGGGAAAGGCTTGGACTGGCGCAAAAAGCATAAATTTTTTTAGTGCTTGGCCGATCGAACGACGGTTTTCGGCCAGCCTATAGCGCGTCATCAAGGCCTGCAACCAATTCGCTTGTGTTGCGTCGCAACATAACAAGCCGCGGCAAGGAGAAATAACCAGATGCCGTGGCAAGGGAGGTACGCCTGTTGGGAGGAGGTGCTGAGGCGACTCTAATTAAGAGGACACGACAATGCCGACGAAGCTCACCCTAGCTGTGATGGCGGGCTTGCTCCTTCCCCTCCAGGCTGTGGCGCAATCTCCGATACCGCCCCACATGGTGCCGATGCCGGCGGCAATTGTCCTGATCGTCTGTAAAACAACCGTCGCCGGGCCCCCCGACCAGAACGCAGAATACACCAAGGCCGAAAATCGTGAATGGGCGACCGAGCACGCCATGATGGTCTGCCGCCGCGAAGAGGTGCAGATGTACGACCGCGCCGTGGATGGAGGTGCCGACCCTCAGGCCTTCAACGCGCAACGCTGCCAGCGTTCGGCCATGATGCTCGGTCCCCAATGGGACGCATCGCACCAATCTTCGTCCTACCGCTTCTGGCGCGTGGCCTGCCCCGTTCCCATCGTGCGCAAGAATGAGGACGGGAGCGAAGACATCATCGCCTGGAAGCTTCCCGACTGCGGCCATCGCGATACGGTGGTGTGCGAAGTCGACACCGCGATCTAGCGAATTCGAGCGCCAGAGAGGGCGCCAGCACGCAACCCGCGAGGTTGCTTGGTCTGGCGCCCTAGGCGCCTTAGGAAGGCTATCACGACGGCTTCTGCCAGAAGTCTGATTGAGGTTGCCAGGGGCCCTACCAGGGGCGCAATATTTGGCTCCGAGGGTGAGTCCGAGCCTTGGCGTCTCGGCAACGGTGCCGCTTCGGCTTGTTATCGCTGCGTGAATGAGGCGGCTCCTGGTCTAGGCTCCCTCGGCGGGAGGATGTCGCCATGCCCGTCTGGCTCAAGATCGCCGCAGGCGCCTTGCTTGGCGCCTCGCTGATCGGGCTGGCCGGATTGCAGGGCGCTTCAAAGAAACTCGGTCCCCTCGTCCAGGAACACGGCACGACCTATTACAGCAATGACGGACCGGTGTCGCCGCCGGTTATCTGCAAACCGCTCAGCACGATCCTCGCCGCGATCAAGCAGGTGCACGCCAAATACGACTATCTCGCCGGCGACGATCTCAAAACCTTCCAGGACCGGGCCCGCGATCTCAAGGGCCTGCCGCCGCTCAACGCCGATGAGCTTTACGTCATCACCGAAGATGACCAATTGCGCGACGGCGAGATGGTGCTGTTCATCGGGCTCAAGGCGAAATGCGTGAGCACGGTCTTCGGATTTCCCGCCAAGCTCTATCATGAGATCCTGAGCGCGACCGGGAACGCGTGAGGATTGAGCGCGCTTTGTACTAGCGGCCTAGGGTAGGATGGCCGGTGGACCACGTTCGCTCGACCGGTTTACCCGCCTTGGATCATCCCTCCTTGCCGCAAGGCCAGCTTGTTTACGCCGTTGGCGACATTCACGGCAGGGCCGACCTGCTCGCCGCGCTGCTCGCTAAGATCACTTCGGATGTGGCAAGACGGGAGGGAGCAGGGCGGCGGACCCTTGTTTTCCTCGGTGACTACATCGACCGGGGGCCGGACAGCAAAGAGGTGGTCGATCTCTTGCTCACCGGGCTGCCGGGAGGGTTCGACGCGCATTTCCTCAAGGGCAATCACGAGGCGATCATGCTCGATTTCCTCGAGGACCCGTCCTTTCTCGCCCATTGGCTTGCCAACGGCGCCGATGCCACGTTGCGCTCCTATGGCGTGGATGTGGCCGGGCTGGTCCGCAAAAGCGCCACGCCGGACGCTTGGCGCCGAGCGTTCCTCGCCTCTCTCCCTGAGGCCCATCGCGATTTCTTCGAGACCCTCGAGCTCGCCGTGTCGTTCGGCGACTATCTGTTCGTCCATGCCGGGGTGAGGCCTGGCGTGCCGCTCGAAGCGCAGGATCCGATGGACCTCGTCTGGATTAGGGGTCCGTTTCTCAAGTCGGACGAGGATTTCGGGAAAATCGTGGTGCACGGGCATACGCCGACCCCGGCACCTGAGATCCGCGCCAACCGGATCGGCATCGACACCGGCGCGGTCTTCACTGACCGGCTGACGGCGCTAAGGCTCGAAAACGGTTCAAGGGAATTGTTGCAAGTCGACGCTTGAAGCGCGGGTCAACTGTCGGGCGACTCGGCCGACAGGTTCTTCAAGCGCTCGCTCAAGCTTCCGGTTCGGCGCCCTGTCGCGCCGCGGCGTCTCGCCTTGCGGGCCGACAGAAGCTTGGCGAGCGATCCTGTTGCCTCAGGCTCGGCTTCGGCCTCCTCGTGGCTTGCACTCTCCAAGGAAGGAGCGGCCAAGGGCTCATGCGGCGGGGGAAGCTCTTCGCGGGCGTCGCCACCGTTCCTGCCGACGAAGGCCGGCTCTGGCCCGAAGTGGGGCTCGCGCCCGCCGTGCTCAAGGGCAGGAGACGGGGCCAAGGGTGGTGTGAAGTCAGGCAGCCTCGTGCCTTGTGCCTTGGCCACGGCGAGGACCTGGCTTGCGAGCTTGCCGAGCTCATCGCGCAGGAGACCGTTCTCGTTGCCGCCGATTCGTCCGTCGGCGAGCTCCTGCTTGAGCTTGGACAGCTCGGCGCTGAGCCGCCGATTTTCCTTGGCGAGGGTCGCGTCGGACTTGGCCGAGCGGCGGGACGAGGATGCCTCCCCTTCCAACGCTCCGCGCAACTGGTCGATGTCGCCCCGCTGTGAGCTGAGCGTCGAGCGGGCAAGCTTTAGAGCTTCAGCCTGGGCGCCAGCGGTATTGCGAAGCTCGGCATTGGCCGCCTCAAGCGCGGCCATCGCTTCCTTCGCGGCTTTGAGCCGGCCCTCAAGCTCCGGCAGCCGGCGCCGGATGGTCTGCTCGAGCACCCGGTTCGCGTTCTCCTTCTCGTTCAGGCGGCCTTTGATGCCCTCAAGCTCGGTGTTGATCTCCGAAACCTCGACCCGGCGCTTATTGGCTTCGACCAGTTCGCGCGCCGCCTTGTCCTTCGCCTTTTCCAGCGCCACCTCGACCCGGCGAAGCTCGATGGCAAACTCGGCGCGCAACTGGTCCTTGTCGGCCTGGATATCGGCCGACGACATGGGCATCGTCATCTCGACCCGCCGCTTAGTAAGACGCACGGCCCGCTTCCAGAAGGCAGGGGCGACCATCAGCGCAAGCAGGCTCGCAAGTAGAAAACC
>DASUZQ010000225.1:0-3185 GCA_036376815.1 Methyloceanibacter sp.
AGCTCGTCGTCGAAGGTGGCGCCGACGATGATGTTGGCTTCCGGATCGGCTTCCTCGCGGATGCGGCTAGCCGCTTCGTCGACCTCATAAAGGGTGAGATCGTTGCCGCCGGTGATGGAAACGAGCAGGCCGCTTGCCCCCTTCATCGACACGTCGTCGAGCAGCGGGTTGGAAATCGCAGCTTCAGCCGCCTCGATGGCGCGGCGGTCGCCGCTCGATTCGCCGGTGCCCATCATTGCCTTGCCCATGCCGGCCATGATGGTGCGGACGTCGGCGAAGTCGAGATTGATCAGGCCTTCCTTGACCATGAGGTCGGTGATGCAAGAAACGCCCGCGCGCAGCACGTCGTCGGCCATGGCAAAGGCATCGGCGAAGGTCGTCTTCTCATTGGCCACGCGGAACAAATTCTGATTGGGGATGACGAGCAGCGTGTCGACGTATTTCTGCAGCTCCATGATGCCGCTTTCGGCGGCGCGCATGCGCCGCTGGCCTTCGAACTGGAACGGCTTGGTCACCACGCCGACCGTGAGGATGCCTTCCTCGCGCGAAGCGCGGGCGATGACCGGGGCGGCGCCGGTGCCGGTGCCACCTCCCATGCCGGCGGTGATGAACGTCATATGGACGCCGGCGAGATGTGCCTTGATGTCGGCCATGGCCTCTTCCGCCGCGGCCGCGCCGATGTCGGGCTTGGAGCCTGCGCCGAGGCCCTCGGTGACATGGTGGCCCATCTGGATGCGGCGCTCGGCGCTCGAGCTCAACAACGCCTGGGCGTCGGTGTTGGCGACCACAAACTCGATGCCGCGCAAGCCGGAAGCGATCATGTTGTTGACGGCGTTGCCGCCCGCTCCGCCCACACCGAACACGGTGATCCGCGGCTTGAGCTCGGTGAGATCTGGAACCTTGAGATTGATCGTCATAGCGGCCTTCTTTCTTGAATCTTTCGTCGAGTGCTTTTCAGCCTGTTAGAAGTTGTCCCTAATCCACTCACTCACGCGTGCAAGATAGCCGGTGCCGGTGCGCAAGAAGCGCTGCTCGGCACGGCCTGAAAGCTTGTCGTCGCCGCGCGCCCATTGCTTGAGGACGCCGACGGCGCTCGAGAAATCCGGACCGGTGCCACCTTCGGGCAGGCCGTTCAGGGTGCGCGGGCGTCCGAGGCGAACCGGGCGCCCAAACATGTTGGAGGCGAGCTCGGCAAGTCCGGTCAGCTGGCTGCCGCCCCCGGTCAGCACCAAGGTCTGCGCGGCCTCCGAGGCATGGGCGCAAGAGGCGAGCCGCCGGCGCATGAGATCGAGGACCTCCTCGACGCGCGGCCGGATGAGGACGGCGAGCTGGGCCTTGCTGATCTGATTCATGACGCCGCGCTGGCTCTCGCCAACTGACGGGAAGGTGATGATCTCGCGCTCGTCGGAGAGCGTGGCGAAGGCGCTGCCATGCAGCGTCTTCAGGCGCTCGGCATGCTCGAGCGGGGCGCCGAGCGAGCGAGCGATGTCGGTGGTGATGCCGGCGCCGCCAAGCGCGATGGCATCGGTGTGGATGAAATGACCGTCGGAGAACACCGAAAGCGTGGTGGTGCCGGCGCCGAAATCGATGCAGGCCACGCCGAGCTTCGCCTCATCCGGCGTGATCACGGCAAGCGCGCTCGCGTAAGGTGCTGCGACGAGACCGCTCACCCCCAGATGACAGCGCTCGACGCAGAGCGACAGATTGCGGATGGCGACCTCGTCGGCGGTGACGGCGTGGATATCGATGCCGAGCCGCT
This sequence comes from Methyloceanibacter sp., assembly GCA_036376815.1. GTDB lineage: Bacteria > Pseudomonadota > Alphaproteobacteria > Rhizobiales > Methyloligellaceae > Methyloceanibacter. Next base: position 1,760 of record DASUZQ010000225.1, read on the forward strand.
CGCCGCACATGCCGAGCGGGTCGCGGATGCCGTTATGGTCGTCGAGACGGTAACCGGTGGGGAGCGCGTGCAGCACCATGCGCTTGTCACGGGCGGCGTATTGGCGGGCGCCGGCGATGATGCGCAACGTATCGTCTTCGCGCACGGCGCCGGAGGGAAGCGCCACGCTCGCCGAGAAGCTTTCGCTCTTCAGCCTGCCGCAGGTGACGGCGACATGGGCCTCCTCGACGATGGTCCCGGCCATGCGCTCGGCAGTGTCGACCGCGGACCGGATGCAATGCTCGGCACGGTCGAGATGGGTGACCATGCCGCCCTTGAGACCCTCGGCACGATGATGGCCGAAGCCCAGCACCTCGAATTGCACGCCTTCGCCGGCGACCTCGAGCCAGTCGGGAGCAGACCAGGTCCTGGCGATCAGGCAGCAGATCTTGCTCGTGCCAACGTCGAGCGCGGTCACGATGCGCTGTCGCTTGCCACGATTGAGACCTGTCTGCTTCATCCCCCCGACCCCCACTCAGGTATTTCGCTTGGTGCTTGCCGTCGGCACGTCAGGAGCGGCGCTGCCGCTCTCCGGCATCACCGGCTCGGCCTTGTCGCGGATGCGCACGCTCACCCGGTCGGCGAGACGGAGATCGACCGCGGCGATGTTGCGGGCGAGCAGGTTGCGGCTCTGATCGAGCCCGATCAAGGTGTTGAGCGCGTCGGTCACGCCGTCGTCGGGAAGCATGATGTCGATGCCGGAGGACAGCCTCAGCGTCCACCGCCGGTCGCCGACCCTGGTCGCGGCCACCACCTGCTTGGTCAAACTATCGAAGGGCTTGAGTGTCGCGAGCAGATCGGCGGCGTTCTTACCCGCGCCCTCGCCCACCACGAGCGGAAGGCCCGCATAAGCTTCGCGCACGGCGGGAGCGATCACGGCACCCTCGGCATCGACCACATAGGTCTTTCCGCCCGACTGCCACACGGCGAAAGGAACGCGCTCCTCGATGACGACCTGAAGCGTCGAGGGCAGAAGCCGCATGACTTGCGCATGCTTCACCCACGGCACGTTTTCCAGCCGTTCCTTAGCCGCGTCGGTGTCGAAGGAGAGCATCAGGGTGCCGGGGCCGGCACCAAGGGCCTTGGTCAGCTCGGCATCGGTGACGTGCTGCTGTCCTTCCACGGTGATGCGCTTGACGCCGAATCCGGCAGCGATGGCGAGAGCCTCGGCGCCGTGTTGCGTCTGGCCGTAAAGGCCGTCCTCTCCGCTTACCCAAAATCCATAACCTGCGGCACCGGCGAGCAGGAGCACGGTGACGATGCGCCAGGCGCCGCTGCCACGGTGAAGAGCCGCCCCGCCAGGTGCACGTTTCGCCAGGCCGAATCCAGGGAGAGACAGGCCGGCGAATTTGCGCGCAGGCACGGCGATGCTGCGCGCGAGCAGCGC
>DASUZQ010000226.1:0-3448 GCA_036376815.1 Methyloceanibacter sp.
GCCATCCACCGGAGAAGGTATCGAGCGGGCGATGCTGCGCGACCGCTCGCTCGCCGCGGCGAGCACGGTGTCGAAGGGCGTGCCCTTTCCCCCCGGCGCTTCCTGCGCCACGTAGCCGATGCGCGTGCCCGAAGGCGTTTCGATCGATCCATCGTCGGGCTCATGGATCCCGGCGATCAGCTTCAACAGGCTCGACTTGCCGGCGCCGTTGCGACCGACCAAGCCGACGCGGGCTTTCGGCGGCAGCGAGGCCGACGCGCGATCGAGAATGAGGTGGCCGCCAAGACGCAGCGTGATGCCATCGATGGTAAGCATGGGCGCGGACCTTACAGCGCCGCGGCTCCTCGCGCCCAGGCCATATTTTGTCCGTCAATTCGCCGGTTTTCCGCCGACGTTAACGCTGCCACACGAAAGCCCGCTCCCCTTCGACAAATGAACAAGATCGGACGCGATGCGTTCACCCCAAGGCCACGCGCCAACGATCAAGAAGGGGATACTCAATGAACCGCATCGCGTTTGTCATCACCAGCCTGATGTTGCTTCCGAGCTTCGCTTACGCCGATCAGCAGGTCCGCGCCGCCTGGTACGGCAACGAGCTTCGCGGTCATCGCACCGCGTCAGGTGAGACGTTCAATCCAGACGGGCTGACCGCAGCGCATAAGACTCTCCCGCTTGGCACCTGTCTCGTGGTCGGCAATCCTAAGACCGGAAAGACGGTCGCGGTTCGCGTGAACGATCGCGGGCCCTTCACTCCCGGCCTCACGCTTGACCTCTCATCAGGCGCGGCGCGCGCCATCGGCATGCGGTCGACTGAAAGCGTGACGATGCGGCGTTGCTAGTCCGCGCGTCTTAGCGGAGCGTCCGCCTTTGCCTGGCGGCTCAGCGGCGACTGGGCAACCTCTTTTTCGCGGAGAGAACATTCCTTCTCCGGTTGAGCAAGCGGCGTAGAGCGCCGGTAGGGCATGGCGAACCCGTTGGCCGTGGCGACCGCGCAGGTGAAGTGATCCGACTGGTCCCTCATTGTGGTTTCCCTTTGTTATTGCTTGAACTGTGAGCAAAACGCGGGGTTGAACCAAGTGGTTCCGAGCGCTGCGGCCTAGAAAAGCGAGAATCCGAGATCCATCACGCCGGCCACGACCAACGCGGCGCAGATCAGGACCACCACCAGAACGACGGCTAGAACGATGGCGATGGGCTTCCACGGCGTGTTCTGCGGGCTTTGCTGCACTTCGCGCTAAGCCCCTTCGCCTGCCGAGCGAAAACTCTTCCAGTCCTGCTCGGTCGCTTCCGCCATGGCTGAAGCTGCTTGCTGCAGCCAGTCAGGCTTCCGCTGGCCGAGATCGCGCAGCACCTTGGCGCACTGATCCGAGGTGGCGAGATGCAAATTGGCGGTTTCCTGGCCCATGGCCTTGAGGATCGCCTTTTCGTCGCGGTGCTTCGGGAATTGGGAAAGCTCAATTCTCCCGCAATGAGGCCCAAGCCGGCGGATCACCCACCCGTCCTTGAGGAGGTAAAAGGGATCGCGGTCCCGCACCGAGCGTTTGAGCAGGCGCACGGCAAAGGCATGGTCCTTCGGCCGGCCGTTTGCCCAACCCCAGGCGGAAGGCAGCCACGCCTTCGCCTCGCGCGCGGCCAAGCCGCCATTGCATTGGGCGATTCCGACATAGCGCGGGCGCCCCAAGCTCCCCACCCCGGCGATGCGCGAGTGGAACAGGGTTTCCGCCGCTCCGTCCGGCAGCCATGCATTGAGCAGCCGCTGCACGCGCTTGGGCGGCTCGGCACTGGCAAGGCTGACGAGCTTTCCCCAGAACTTCACCGGATCGCGTTCTGCCCCAAGGGCCATCGCGCGCAAGTCAGGGTGATTCTCTTCGAGGACAAATGCCTTGCCGCCGGAAGCAAGCGACTCGGAATAGCCTTCGAGCACGGCCGTCGCCGCGGCGTTGTCGTCAATGGAGAGGCCGTTCTCTCGCTTGGCGAACATGGCGCTGGTGACCAGCCGCACGAGATCGATGGCATAGGGCATGCGGGCGACTTCATCGAAATCGTTGACGCCCCAAATGAGCCTGCCCTCGGTATCCCGCCACGTGCCGAAATTCTCCACGTGAAGATCGCCGACCGCGAGCAGGCGAGGCGCGTCCGCCAGTTCCGGACAGGTCTCCTGCCAGAGCGCCGCCCAGCGATAGAAGGTCGCCCGCAGAAAGGCGAAGAGCGAGTCCTTCATGTATTGATGTTTCAACTTGAGGTCGGATTCGACCACGACGACGTGCTTATGCAGCCAGCGCTCATAGGCCTGCGTGGCCGCAACGACCGGCGTGACGCCGCTTGCGACCTTGCTATCCATCGATGCGTTTGCCGATGATGGCAATCGCCTGTTGATAGACGCCCGCGGCGTTCCATCCCTGGATCGCGGCAAAATTCGGCTGGCCAGGCTGATAACCGGCGCCGCGCACCCAGCCGTGGCCTTTCAGGAAATTGGCAGTGGAGGCAAGCGCATCGGCCTTGGCATTGAGATTCACACCGCCATTGCCTTCGCCGTCCGTGCCGTAGAGCAGGATGTTCTTGGGCAGAAATTGCGTCTGCCCCACCTCGCCGTGCATGGCCCCGCGCGTTCCGGCGCTGAGCGTGCCGCGATCGACGAGGGTCAGCGCGGCATAAAGCTGCTCGGTGAAATATTCAGGCCGCCGGCAGTCATAAGCGAGCGTCGCCACCGCCGAGAGCGTATTCGCATTTCCGGTGAAGGCACCAAAGCCGGTCTCCATTCCCCAGATGGCGAGCAGAGGTCCTGGCGGTACACCGTAGCGCTTCTCGATATTGGCGAAGAGCGCGGCGTTCGCCGCCTTGAGCGATCGTCCCTTGCTCACGATGCCTGCCGCCCCGCGCTTTGCCATGAAGGCATCGAGCGACAGCTTGAAGCTCTTCTGGCCCCGGTCGGCCCTGATGGTGCCGGTCGAATAGGTCGTGGTCATCAATGCGGAAATTGCTTTGGGCTTGATGCCGCGGGCTGCGGCTTCCTGAGCGAAGACCTGCTTCCAGTTTTCGAAGCCCGCGCTGTTATTGCCGCATGGCGCCGCTTCGACCGAGCCGCCCGTGACCACGATAGCCGCGGCGAACAAGGCCACCTTCGCCACTCGCATCCCTACCATGAGGTTCCCCCCGTTACGCCTCACCAGCAACGCCAATCCTCTCGCAGGGATGTCCCTGCCTGGCTCGATCCTGATGTCAATTCTATCGTTGCGGTGGCAAACCCGACACTGCAAACTTTGCTGCCGCTCCTCAGCCGACGCCTTTGATTTCTCAGCAAATTCCGAGGCCGTCCCTAGCGCTTGAGGAAGCCGCCGATAATGCTCCGAAACACCGAGCGCCCGAGCGACGCACCGGTCTTACCGCCGATGCTCTTGCCGAGGGCCGCGCCGATCTCGTCACCGGTGCGACGCGTCATTTCACGAGC
>DASUZQ010000227.1:0-3524 GCA_036376815.1 Methyloceanibacter sp.
TCAAAAGGACCAGAGTGACAACCTGAATTTGACGAGGCGAAATACCGCCAATTGCCGCTATTTCAGTCGCTTGAGCGCGGCAAAGGGGCTTTCAGGCTGCTCGTCGCCTGCGCCGGTGCCTGGGGCTTCCGACCATTCGAAGCTCACGCCTTCGCGCTTGGGGTAAGGATCGAGCGCGGTTGCGAGCGTCTCATAGATCACAGGCCCAAGGTCGATCTTGCCGCCCTTGATCGGCTCGGGCCAATCGAGCATGCCGTTACTTGCCGCCTCGTCGAGGCTGGCTGCGAGTTCGTCGATCATGGGGATAGGCCAGAATTCGGCTTCCACCGGGACCTCGAGGGTGCTCTCCACCGGTTCGAGCGAGACGACACAGGTCTGGGTCACGGCGGCCGCAAGGGTGCCCTGCAAGGCGAGGCGTCCCTGCCCGCGCCGGTTCAGGCGAAAGACGATGGTCAGGCGGTCGAGCGCGCGGAGATCGAGAAGTGCGGCGATCGTCTCCCGCTCACCCCGATTGATCTCGATCGTCCGCTCCTCGCCTTCTTTCAGCTCATCGACGCGGAGCGTCCTTGAAAGCGGCGGAGAGGCGATCTCCTGCTCCGGCCCCTGCTCCACGGTCTTCGGCATCTTCCTCATGGTTTCGCGCTTGCCTCTGCAAAATCCGGCGCGGCCTGCAAAGACGTGATGTCCTGCCGGTCGAGCGCGTCGATCGAAGCCAATAGATAGGATGCGAGCGCTCGGCTGCTAAGCTCCGCGCTTTCCGTCTCGTCCGGCAAAGACGCGGCGATGGCGTGCGCGAGGGGTGCTTGGCCCGCGGCAAGAGCGGTCTCGTAGTCCTCAAGCAACCCCTTGCTTGCAGCAGCAAGGCGCCGCATCGACTGCGGCACGCGAAGGTCGCTGACCCCAAGCTCTCTGAGCACGGTCTCCATGTCTTGGCTGAAGCGATCGACGAGGTCTTGCGCGAGCGCGCTGCCCTCGGGTCCCCCGCTTTTCAGGCGGTGGAGGACGGCGAAAAGGTGCAGCGCAAGCAGGCTGAAGCGCCCCTCAAGTGTGTCCGGAACGCCAAAACTCCGATGGAAAACAGGGAGCCGCGCCTGCGCCACAATCGCGCCATAGAGTTTTTCGGTGGTGCTCGCCTCGGAGCGCCAGCGCATTAGGCGGTCGAGAGGGGTCAAGTCAGGGGGCACTTCTCAGTTCGCTGGCACTGTCTTGCCGCTTGCATTTGCACGGGGTTCATCGAGGGTCAGGTCGCGGTGCATAGAGACGAGCCGATCAGCCTATGGTCGAAACGGCCTCTTGGTGCCTGCCTTGCGGCAGTGCTCCTTGCCTCCGCACTTACCGGCTGCGGCGCCCAGATCGATCGGCACGGCCACGTGTTCATGGATGTCGACCTTGCCCAGGTCCAGCCGGGCATGTCCAAGGACCAAGTGATGACGACACTCGGCTCCCCTGACACCACGAGTTCGATCAACGGCGAAGCCTATTACTACATCTCTACCACGCAGAAATCCTACGCGTTCTTCAAGCCCTGGGAAATCGACCGCAAAGTGGTCGCGGTTTACTTCAATCGGCAAGCCACCGTGGACAACGTCGCCCAATACGGGCTCAAGGACGGCATCGTGGTGAGATACGCCAAGGACGAGACGCCGGCGCGCGGCAAGGACCTGAGCGTGCTCGAGCAGATCTTCGGCAACATCTCCCAACGCAAGATGTTCAAGGGGCAAACCCAGGGCGGCATGCCGGGAAGCATCCCTGGCGGCGGTCCCTAGCCTCGTGGGCGCTTCCTTTCTTTAGTGCGCCAGCACCGCGAGCAGAAGCAGCGCCACGATATTGGTGATCTTGATCATCGGGTTCACGGCTGGACCGGCGGTGTCCTTGTAGGGATCGCCGACCGTATCGCCGGTCACCGCGGCCTTGTGCGCCTCGGAGCCCTTGCCGCCATAGTGACCGTCCTCGATGTATTTCTTTGCGTTGTCCCAGGCGCCGCCGCCGGCCGTCATGGAGATGGCGACGAACAGGCCGGTGACGATCACCCCGAGCAGCATGGCGCCGAGCGCGGAGAAGGCAGCGCTCTTGCCGGCAATCGCATTGACCACGAAGTAGAACACGATCGGCGAGAGCACCGGCAGCATCGACGGCACGATCATCTCCTTGATCGCGGCACGGGTCAGGAGATCGACCGCCCGCTTGTAGTCCGGGCGGTCAGTGCCCTTCATGATGCCGGGCTTCTCCTTGAACTGGCGGCGGACCTCCTCGACGATCGAGCTCGCCGCGCGTCCCACTGCCGTCATGGTGATGCCGCCGAACAGATAAGGCAGCAGTCCGCCAAGGAAGAGGCCGACGACGACGTATGGGTTCGACAGGGTGAAGACGGGATCGACGCCCTGGAAATAGGGAAACTTGTCGGGGTTGGCGGCGAAGAATTTAAGGTCTTCGGTATAGGCCGCGAACAGCACGAGCGCGCCCAATCCGGCCGAGCCGATGGCATAACCCTTGGTCACCGCCTTGGTGGTGTTGCCGACGGCATCGAGCGCGTCGGTGGTCTTGCGGATCTCCTTCGGCATGCCTGACATCTCGGCGATCCCGCCGGCATTGTCGGTGACCGGGCCGAAGGCATCGAGCGCCACGATCATGCCGGCGAGCGCGAGCATAGTGGTGACGGCGATGGCGATGCCGAACAGGCCGGCGAGGCCGTAGGTGATGAGGATGCCGGCCATGATGACAAGCGCCGGCAGAGCGGTCGCTTCCATCGACACGGCGAGGCCTTGGATGACGTTGGTGCCGTGACCGGTGATCGAGGCCTTGGCGATCGACTGCACCGGACGATAGTTGGTGCCGGTATAGTATTCGGTGATCACCACGATCAGCGCCGTGATCACCAGCCCCACCGCCCCGCACAGGAACAGCGACCTGCCGGTGAAGGTGAGATCGCCGACGGTCATCACCGTGTCCATGCCGACGAGCCAGGAGGTGAGCGGCCAGAGCAGGATGAGGGAGAGCACCCCGGTTGCGAGCACGCCCTTATAGAGCGCGCCCATGATCGACTGGCTCTTGCCGAGCCGCACGAAATATGTGCCGATGATCGAGGTGATGACGCAGAGCGCGCCGATGGCGAGCGGATAGAGCATCATCGGCATGACGCGGTCGCCGCCGGCGAAATAGATCGAGGCAAGCACCATGGTGGCGACCACGGTCACCACATAGGTCTCGAACAGATCGGCGGCCATTCCGGCGCAGTCGCCAACATTGTCGCCGACGTTGTCGGCAATGGTCGCCGGGTTGCGCGGATCGTCCTCGGGGATGCCGGCTTCGACCTTGCCGACCAGGTCGCCGCCGACATCGGCGCCCTTGGTGAAGATGCCGCCGCCGAGACGGGCGAAGATCGAGATCAGCGACGCGCCGAAGCCGAGCGACACCAGCGCGTCGACAACCTGTCGCGAGGCCGGCTCATAGCCCAGGAACGACGTGAGGATGAGGAAGTAGACCGAGACGCCGAGAAGCGCGAGGCCGGCGACGAGGAGGCCGGT
>DASUZQ010000228.1:0-2646 GCA_036376815.1 Methyloceanibacter sp.
CCACGCCGCCTGCCTCCTCGACGATCAGCACGCCAGCCGCTAGATCCCACTCGCATTTGGCGGAGAGCGACACGGTGGCGTCGGCCCTGCCTGCGGCAACGAGGGCGAGCCGGTAGGCGACCGAATTGACCCAGCGCGACTCGACGCCAGGCCAGGGCTCCTTCCAGATGCGCTTCTTGAACAGGCCGCCGCTGGCGATGAACAAAGCGCCTTCGAGATAGCACCTCGTGCTCACGTGGATGGGCGCGTCGTTGAGGAAGGCGCCGCCGTCGCGAATGGCGTGGAAGAACTCGCCGGTGGCGGGATTGTACACCGCGCCGAGCACCGGCTTTCCCTCCTGCACCAGCGCCGCCGAGATGGTCCACTCCGGCACATGACGGAGAAAGGCGTTGGTCCCGTCGATCGGATCGACCATCCACACGAAGCGGTGCTCGAGCCGGTCGGGGTGGTCCTCGGTTTCCTCCGAGAGCCATCCGTAATTCGGCCTGCCGCCGAGGAGCGCGCTCTTGAGAAGATCGTCGACGGCGAAATCGGCCTCGCTCACCTCGGTGCCGTCGTGCTTCCGCTTCACCTTGAGGTCCTGCCGGAAATAGCTGTGCGCGAGCTTGCCGGCGTCCTCGACCGCGGTCTTGAGCAGGCGGAAGTCCTCCTCGAGCGTGTGAGGAGGAGCGGCACTAGCGGGTGACAGCGCGGTCATGTTGGTCTCGAAAACACTCTTTAAACCATGTCGGCAGGATGTGCCGGATACCTGACGTTAACGACGTCTATTAAGCGGTTCGGATAAGTTCTATGGCAGGATCGTGGCAATAAAGGCTCTCCCAAGCAGCCTCAAGGAAGCTAACAGCAAGGCGTCATCGGGCCTCAGGGCGTGCATCCCTGGGGCCCGGTTCATTTCCGGCTCCTAGAACCGCGAAGCGAGAACCAGATCGAGCACGATGGCCGCGAATACGATCAACCCGAAATCGCGGTTCGACCGGAAGCGCTGCAGGCAATTGTCCGGATCGTCGATATCGAGCGTGGCCACTTGCCAGAAGAGATGGGCACCCGCAGCCGCCATGCCAAGCAGGAACACGATCTCGGCCCCGGCCAAGAGCCCGGCTACGGTGATCCCGAGCCAAGCAAGCGCATAGAACCCTGAGAGCCAGGCCTTGGTCGCCCGCCCGAATCTGAGCGCTGTCGATTTGAGCCCGAGCAGGTCGTCGTCATCGCGGTCCTGATGGGCGTAGATGGTGTCGTAGCCGATGGTCCAGGCGATAGCTCCGGCGTAGAGCACGACCGCCGGCAATTCGAGGCGGCCGAGCACGGCGGAATAGCCGAGCAGGGCGCCCCAGTTGAAGGCGAGCCCCAGCACCGCTTGCGGCCAGTAGCTGTAGCGCTTCACCAGAGGATAGAGTGCGACGAGCGGAACGACGCAAAGCCCGAGCCAGACGGTCGCGGCGTTGAAGGAGAGAAGCACCGCAAGCCCGATCAAGCACAGCACCAGCATGAAGATGGTGGCGGATCTCTCGCTGACCTCGCCGCTCGGCAGCGGACGGCTTTGCGTGCGGGCGACCTTCGCGTCGATGTCCTTGTCGATGATGTCGTTATAGGTGCAGCCGGCGGCGCGCATCACCACGGCGCCGATGGCGAACAGCACGAGCAGCCAGGCGTCGGGGTAGTCGGCACCGATGCTGCGCGAGGCGAGCGCCACCGACCAGAAGCAGGGGATGGCGAGCAGCCAGAAGCCGGTCGGCCGGTCGACACGGGCGAGCCGCAAATAGGGGAGAAGCGCCGCCGGCGCCAGCCGGTCGACGAGATTCGTCGCCCGCGCGTCGGCCACCCTGCTCGCTTTGCCTTGAGCAACAGGACGTGGCATGTCTGCGATCCTGTTTTCCTTTTGCCCTGAACTGGATGAGGTTTCCAGCAGAATGCCCTCCAAGCCTCAGCGGCTCTTCGTCAAGTCCCGACTTGGCCCCGGCGTCACGATCGAGCTTGAGCCCCCACAGGCGCACTATCTCATCAACGTGCTCCGATGCAAGAGCGGGGACGAGATCCTCCTCTTTAACGGCAAGGACGGCGAGTGGCGCGGGGGATTGAGCGGGGCGACCAAACGACGCGCAAGCGTCACGCTGGGGCGACAGACCAGGCCGCAAATTTCGGCGCCTGACCTGCATTATCTGTTTGCCCCGCTGAAACGCGCCCGCCTCGATTATATGGCGCAGAAGGCGACCGAAATGGGTGCCTCCCTGCTCAAGCCGGTGATCACCCGCCGCACGGTCGCCGAGCGCGTCAATAAAGCGCGGCTCCTTGCCAATGCGATAGAGGCCGCCGAGCAATGCGGCATCCTGTGGGTGCCTGAGGTGGCCGAGCCTGAGCCGCTCGCCTCGGTGCTCGACCGTTGGGATGAAAAGCGGCTGCTGGTGTTCGCCGATGAAGCGGCTCCCATCGCCTCGCCGCTTGCGGCGCTCGCAAGCAAGACCCCGCGCCCGCTCGCCGTGCTGATCGGCCCGGAAGGCGGGTTCGAACAGGAGGATAGGACTCTCCTCTTGGCCAAGCCTTTTGTACTGCCGATCTCGCTCGGGCCTCGCGTCATGCGGGCCGATACCGCAGCTGTCGCGGCACTCACCCTTGTCAATGCTACGATCGGCGACTGGCGCTCCTGACCTG
>DASUZQ010000229.1:0-3079 GCA_036376815.1 Methyloceanibacter sp.
CCGAAATGAAAGCTCGCGACCGCAGGCCTCAGCTCTTCGACCAAGGCGCAGGCCTCTTCACCGAAGGGCTGCAAACCAGCCTTCAGCGGGAGCGCCGGCGGAGTGGCGCCAAGCGCGGCGTAGTAAGGCGCAAGACGTTTCAGCCAGGCCTGCTCGCGGGCGACATCGCTATCAGGCGCCGCATGGCAAAAAAAGTTGAGATTGATGGGCCTATCCGTATGCGACCTGATCTCCGCGACTCCGGCACGAATTTTGTCGGCGGTGAGCATGGCGCAAGGCAGCGAGCCAAGCCCGCCCGCCTTCGCCACGGCGACCGCCATCTCAACACCCGTCGCCGCCGCCATCGGCGCCTGCACGATGGGCAGCTCGATGCCGAACAGGTCGAGCAGGCGCGTGTCGGGCCACATGGGTTTGCCTCAGGGACGGTTACGTTTGCCGAGCAGCCGCAAGCGGAGCGCGTTGAGCTTGATGAAGCCTTCCGCGTCTTTCTGGTCGTAGGCCCCGGCGTCGTCCTCGAAGGTGACGATCTTGCTCGCGTACAGCGATTTCGGGCTCGACCGGCCGATGACGATGACATTGCCCTTGTAGAGCTTCAGCGTCACCTCGCCTTCCACATGCTCCTGGCTCTTGTCGACCAGCGCCTGCAGCATCTCGCGCTCCGGCGAGAACCAGAAGCCGTAATAGATCAGCTCCGCATAACGCGGCATCAGCGAGTCTTTGAGGTGCATGGCCTCGCGATCGAGCGTCAGCGACTCCATGGCCCGGTGCGCCGCGAGCAGGATCGTGCCGCCTGGCGTCTCATAGACGCCGCGCGACTTCATACCGACATAGCGGTTCTCGACAAGATCGACACGGCCGATGCCGTTGTCGCGGCCGAGCTCGTTCAGCCGCGTGAGCAGGGCGGCGGCCGAGAGTTTCTTGCCGTCGATGGAGATCGGATCGCCCTTGGCGAAGCCGATGGTGATGGTCGTCGGCTTATCGGGTGCGTCCTCAGGCGCGACGGTGCGCTGATAAACGTCAGGCGGTGGCTCCTGACCTGGGTCCTCCAGCACCTTCCCTTCGGAGGAGGAGTGCAGCAGATTGGCGTCGACCGAGAAGGGCGCCTCGCCACGCTTGTCGCGTGCTACCGGAATCTGATGCTTCTCGGCGAACTCGATCAGATCGCTGCGCGACTTGAAGTCCCATTCGCGCCAGGGCGCGACCACCTTGATGTCGGGGTTGAGTGCATAATACGTGAGCTCGAAGCGCACCTGGTCGGTGCCCTTGCCCGTCGCGCCATGGGCAACGGCGTCAGCGCCGGTGGCCTTTGCAATTTCGATCTGCCGCTTGGCGATCAAGGGCCTCGCTATCGAGGTGCCGAGCAGATAGACGCCTTCGTAGAGCGCGTTCGCCCGGAACATGGGAAACACGAAATCGCGCACGAACTCCTCGCGCAAATCCTCGACGAAGATTTCCTTGATGCCGAGCATCTCGGCCTTCTTGCGCGCAGGCTCGAGCTCCTCGCCCTGACCGAGATCGGCGGTGAAGATGACGACCTCGCAAGCGTAGGTCTCCTGAAGCCATTTCAGGATGATCGAGGTGTCGAGCCCGCCGGAATAAGCGAGCACCACCTTTTTGACGGCGGTGGCCATGAAGTTGAGCCTCTTGGGGTGACGCGCCCCGGCAAAGACAATTGCGCCGGGACTATAGGCAGGAGGGGCGGCCGCGCAAGAGCAAGAGGCGGGCGGGATGGTCGCTTACCGGTTGTTAAGGCAAATCGCCGATCGTGATTCTCGTGACCCGGAGAGGTCACATCTCCAGGACGAGTGAAGTTTTGCGTCTCAGGGACCGGCCCCACACAAAAGGGGACCGGTCCCACCTGGTTTTCCCCGGAACCTGCACCGCGCTCCGCTCGTTTTTCCAGCGACCCAGGAAATTGAAGGAGCGAGCCATGCCCTACCGGACCGATGCCGAGCTGCCCCCCGGCGTGAAGGACAATCTGCCTCCCCACGCGCAAGACATCTACCGCGAGGCGTTTAACAGCGCCTGGCAGGAATACCAGGACGCCTCCAAGCGGCGCGGAAACGAATCGCAGGAAGAGGTCGCCCACAAGGTCGCCTGGGCGGCGGTGAAGCAGAAATACGAGAAGGTCGGCAACGAGTGGCGCGCCAAGGATTAGACCGCGCTCTTCATGCGTTCCGCCCAGCCAGCAGCCAGTAGACGAATCCGCCGACGAAGCCGGCAGCGGCGAAGATGGTCATGTACTGGCCGGCTGGGATGGCGGGGAGCTGATCGCCCCGCGGCGAGGCGAGAATAGGGATCGCGGCCATCGCCGCGCCGCCGGCAAGCACGTAATACATCCACGAGCGGATGCGGAGCGCCTCACCGGCGATTGCCGCGATGGCTGCCGGCAGAACGGTGAGCGCCGGCGTCACGGTGCCCACGAACAGCACCATGCCGAACACCGATGCCGCGCCGTGGCGGAGCATCGGGTCGTGAGGCGCCGCCGCGCGAAGCTCATCGCCGACCCAGGCCGCGCCCAGCATGAACAACACGCCGAGCGCGACCGTCACGGCGAAGCCGAACACGATGACAGCCCACAGGGCGTGGAGGATGGTGCGGGTGATCATGGCTCGGCTCGTGCGACAAGGTCTCGTGGCTTCCGTGAGCCTGCACTATAAGACAAGACTCTCCGGCGACAGGGGACAAGATCATGGGCGGCATCGAGTTTTGGTACGAGTTCGGCAGCACCTATTCCTATCCGGCCGTCATGCGCATCGAGAAGCTGGCGGCGCAGGAGGGTGTGGAGTTGCGCTGGCGGCCCTTCCTGCTCGGGCCGATCTTCCAGACGCTCGGCTGGAGCGATTCGCCGTTCAACATCTTCGCTGCCAAGGGCCGCTATATGTGGCGCGACCTGACGCGGATTTGTGAAGCGGAAGGGATTCCGCTCAAGCTGCCGCCGGCGAAGTTTCCGCAGAGCGGGCTTAAGGCGGCGCGGCTTGCGCTCGCCGGGATGAGCGAGGGCTGGACGCCTTCATTCACGCGCGCCGTGTTCACCGCGAACTACGCCGAGCAGAAGGACATCAGCGATGACGCGGCG
>DASUZQ010000230.1:0-3371 GCA_036376815.1 Methyloceanibacter sp.
GCGTGACGATGCCGCAGACGATATTGATAAGCGTCGTCTTGCCGGCGCCGTTCGGGCCTAGCAGGGCGAAGATCTCTCCCTTCCTGATCTCTAGATTGACGCTTTTCAGCGCCTCGTAGCCGGAGGCATAGGTCTTGCACAGGTTCTCGACGGAGATGATCGGCTGCATGAAATGGCGCTGTTGCATCAGCAGGAGGTCGTGAGCGGTTAAGTTGGAATCCACGCGGCGATGCGTCGCGCGATGTTATCGGCGCCGGGCTCCACGGGCAGCATGTGCCCGTGCCCGGCCTCCTCCCAGAATTGCGCATCGCGATATGGCAAGGCTGTGGCGTGCGCGGTGGCTAGCGACACAAGATTGTCATCGGTGCCTGAGAGGCAAAGCACCGGGCAGCGCACAGCAGCAGTATCGACCGCGGCGGCACGCCTTTCGTCGAGTATCCAGAAGAACATCTCGAAATAAGCGAGCCCCGATTCAGCCCGAATTTGTCGAATACCGCCCGCTGCTGATCCTTCGGCATGCGATTTAGCGAATAAAAGCAGGCGAGGTCGAAATCCGGATTGATCACGGTCTTCCAGAACGACGGGATGCCCATCAGGCTTTGCGACAGGTTCTTCTCGCTGTCACTCGACGGCAGGATGCCTGCATGCGGCGCCGGGCTCACCAGAATGAGCGCGCGGGCGAGCCCAGAGGCGGCAAGCTGCTGGGCGAGCAGCGCACCCATGGAGTGACCGAGCACCACCGGCTGTGGGGGAAGCGTTTTCAAGACGGCGGCGAAATCGGCGCGATACTCGGCGAGCCCGACGCCGACAAGCTTCCGGTCGGCGCCGTCTTTGTCACTCCCATGCCCGACCAGATCGGGCGTGTGGACCGTCCAGCCCTTGCCCTCGAACACTCCTCGGAATATGTCGAAGCACCAGCCGCCTGCCGAGGCCCCATGCAGCATCACGATGTCCTTGGCCATTCCCTCCTGCCCCATGCGAGGTTGCGCTTTGGTCGCATCGCCGGCCCGCGAAGCTCCGGCGACACTCGATAGCACGGCAAGGGCCGCGGCTCCTTGCAGAAACGCGCGGCGGATCATGCGACGTTCCGCTCTTTCTTTGCCTGCATGAGCGCAGCGAGCCCGGCCTTCGTGCTGGTGCTCGGGGTCCAATCGATCTCGGCGAGCGCCGAGCTGTCGGCGACGAGCGAGCCGGCGAACAGCCGGTAGGTTTCGGCATGTCCGAGCGCCTGCAGAGCGGCCTTCAGCACCGGGCTCGGCACCGGGAACAAGCCTCCGCGCCGGCCAAGACCATGGCGCATGGCCATGACCATCTCGCCCACGGTCAGAGGCTCCGGATCGGCCACGATCAACGGGCGCTTCAGCTCATTCGGCGCATCGAGCACCTTGGCCACGGCTTCCACCAGATTGTCGAGAGCGAGCAGCGAACGCTTGGCTTTGAGGCTCGCGAGCGGCAGCGGATAGGGCGAGCGCGCAAGTTCGGCTAGGCGCGCCATATTGCCCTGCACGCCAGGGCCGTAGACGAGCACGAGGCGGAGCGCCACCCAGTCGAGATTGGTCCCGGCCAACCCCTGCTCGGCAGCGAGCTTCGACCTGCCATAGGCGTCGGTCGGCCGCGGCTCCAAGGTCTCGGTCAGAACGCCTTCCGCCGTCGACCCTGATTGGGCGCGGATCGAGGAGAGGAACACGAAACGGCGCACGCCGACCCGTTCAGCGGCGCGGGCAAGCTTCATCGTGGCCTCGGCATTGAGCAGGCGATAGTCGTCCTCCGGGACGCCCGACATGGTTTGCGCGACGCCGGCGGTGTGAATCACGGCGTCGACCTCGGCAAGCGCCTCGGACATATTGTGTGGGCGGAGAAGGTCGCCTATCAGCGCGCTCGCGCAGTTGATCGGCGTGGCACTTGGCCGGCGCAAGAGCACGCGGAGCCGATAGCCGCGCTTCGGCAGCTCGCGCAATAGATGCTGGCCGATGAAGCCGGTGGCGCCGGTCAGCGCGATCAGTGGCCTATATGACGAAGCTGGACTCGTGGACGCCGTTCCTTCTTGCCCTTCAGGCATGGCGTTGCGATCCCCCGAAGCCTACGGGCTCCGCGGAGGCCAATCTTACGACTGGCGCGTCATTTGGGCGAATTTTCGAGCGTAAGCCGCAGGATCTCGCCGTTGCCCTCGTCGGTCAAGGCGTAGACCGCCCCATCGGGGCCTTGCACAACGTCGCGGATGCGGGCGCCCATGGGAATTCTCTCCTCGTCCACGACCTTCTCGCCGTCAAGGGTGAGGCGCACGATCGCCTGCCCCGATAGGGCAGCGATGAGAAGGTTACCCTTCCAGGCTGGGATGGCGTCGGCGGTGTAAAAGGTGATGCCGGATGGCGAGATCACCGGGTTCCAGTGATAGATGGCGTCGGCGAATTCGGGGTGGCTCGGCGGCTTGGGGATTGCGCGGCCATCATAATGCGATCCCCAGCTCACCACCGGCCATCCGTAATTCTGTCCGGCTTGCGGAATGTTGAGCTCGTCCCCGCCCATGGGACCGAACTCGGTCTCCCACAGTTTGCCGGTCTCGGGATGAATGGCGGCGCCTTGCGGATTGCGGTGGCCGTAGGACCAGATTTCGGGACGGGCATCTGTGCGGCCGACGAAGGGATTGTCCTTCGGCACCGACCCATCAGGATTGAGGCGCACGATCTTGCCGAGGTCATTGGTAAGATCCTGGGCAGGGGTGAAGGTGAAGCGCTCGCCGAGGGTGACGAACAGCTTGCCGTCAGGCGCGAAGGCAAGACGCGATCCGAAATGGTTGCCGCCCTGCACCTTCGGCTCCTGGCGGAAGATCACCTCAACGCCGTCGAGGCCGCTCTCGCCGAGTTTCCCACGCGCCACCGCGGTTCCGGCGCCGCCCTCGCCTGGCTCGGAATAAGTGAGATAAACGAGGTTGTTCGACTTGAAGTCGGGGTCGATGGCCACATCGAGCAATCCCCCCTGCCCTGCGACGACGACCTTAGGCACGCCGGAGAGCGGCGGGGAGAGCTTGCCGTCCTTCGACACGAGGCGCAGCGTCCCTGTGCGCTCCGTCACCAGCATCCTGCCGTCGGGGAGGAAGGCCAATCCCCAGGGATGCGACAATCCCGTGGCGACGGTCTCGACCTTGATCGTCCCGGCTTTGGTGTCGCGCGGTCCGTCCACGCTCATGCCATAGC
The DNA here is from genome assembly GCA_036376815.1 of Methyloceanibacter sp. Taxonomy (GTDB): domain Bacteria; phylum Pseudomonadota; class Alphaproteobacteria; order Rhizobiales; family Methyloligellaceae; genus Methyloceanibacter. Next base: position 3,195 of record DASUZQ010000230.1, read on the forward strand.
GGGAGAAAAGCGATAGAGCGGCGGCCGCCACAAAAACCAGGAGCAGCCACTTACCGCTGAGATGTCGTCCAAAGTCCCTGAGGGGCATTCTTCGCCTTCGAGTTCCGATCCGGATGGGAACGCAATCTAGCGCCAATTGTTTCGCAGGCCCACGCGACGTATCGGCATGAACGTATG
>DASUZQ010000231.1:0-7407 GCA_036376815.1 Methyloceanibacter sp.
AAAGTGACCATCGCGCCGATTACGAGCACGACAACCTTTCCTGAAATCTCAAGACGCCAAAGGACTCTCTTGAGTCCACGGCCCGTTGTTTGAAACTCGAAACGGGAAAGGAATTCCCCCCATGGCTCGTGTCAATGGCACTGTGAAGTTCTTCAATCATTCGCGCGGCTTCGGCTTTATCCAGCCCGAAGACGGCGGCAAGGACGTGTTCGTACACGCCTCTGCTCTCGAGCGTTCCGGCGTGCCGGCGCTGAACGAGGGCGATAAGGTGTCTTTCGAGATCGAGGACGATCGTCGCGGCCGCGGCAAGCAGGCTGCGAACGTCCAGCTCGCATAAGACGACACGCGAACTTCGCGATTGACCGCCGCCGGGCCTCGTGCCCGGCGGCTTTTTATTTGCCCGCCCCCTACCTGATGGCCGTCTTCGCGGGCATGACCGAGCCACTTTGACGGCCCTATTTCGCCGCAAAAACGCGCTTAGCTGATCTCTCCCAAACCTCCCGACGAATCGATCCGGTTCGCAGGCGAAAAGCGGTCGGATCAGCCAAGGACGAACTCAATGACGAGAACAATTGTGAAGGCCCTCACGATCGCCGCAGTGATGGGCGTGAGCGCCCTCATGCTCCCCGCTCCGGCTGAAGCCGGCCACGGTTGGGGCGGACACGGTTGGGGCGGCGGCCACTGGCATGGCGGCTGGGGCTGGAGCGGCCCCGGCTATTGGGGCGCAGGCCTGATTGGTCTCGGCGTCGGCGCCGCCGTCGGCGCTGCCCTTACGGCTCCGGCCTATGTCGGCCCGCCGCCTCCGGGCCCCTACGCGCCGGTCGCCGGCGCCTACGGGCCTCCTGCCTGGTCGCCCGAATGGTACACCTACTGCGCCCAGCGCTACCGCAGCTTCAATCCGCATACCGGTTACTTCACCGGATATGACGGGCAGCCATATTTCTGCCAGTAGAGCAGCGCCAGGCTTCTATTGAAGGGCCTGCCGGGACGGTTCGATCCGCTCCCCGGCGGGCCCTTTTGTTTCTTGACGGTGCATTTACCCCTGCGGCAACTCGGCCGACTTTGCGCCTTGAATGCGAAGGGGCCGAAGGGCAAAATTCATCACTTCCGGGGATGAGTCTCGTGGCGAGCAACGCTCGCTGCGGGTTGTTTTGCGTGACTGAAGCTGAGGTACCGGAAGCATATGAGCATGACGACTGAAGTAGCCGCCGCAACCGCGGGAACCATAACCGAGGCGCCGCGCGACCTCCCCAATGTCCCGGCCGACCGCCAGGCGCTCGGCTTGGTCAGGCCTTATCTCGGCATGGTGGCCTGGCCCACCGTGTTCGTCGCCATCGCCATCGTCGCGGCGTTTGCGACCGTGACAACGCTTGGCGCCATGCACATCATCCCGCTGTGGCTTGGCCTGATCCTCAACACCTTCATCCTTTATCTCGACCAGACGCCGCTGCACGAGGCCTGTCACGGCAACATCGCCGGCAAGGACTCAAAGATGCTGTGGCTCAATCACCTGGTCGGCTATGTCTGCGGCGCGATCCTGCTGCACGAGTACAAGGCCTTCCGCTACATGCATCTTGCGCATCATCGCGACACCAATAACGAGGAGCTCGATCCCGATCATTGGGTGGCGGTACAGGGCCCGTTCAAGGTGCTCTGGCGCTGCCTCACCATCACCTACTGGTACCAGCAATATTTCTGGAAGCACATCGCCTTCCACGCTCACATTCCCGGCATGCGTCCGCTCACCATCCATATCGCGGTGATGTACCTGATCCTTTACGCCATCGCCTTAGGGCTCTCCGTGTTCGGCTGGTGGCGCGAAGTGTTGGCGCTGTGGCTCGTGCCGCACATCCTGGCGTCGGCGCTGATCATCTACTTCTTCGCCTATCTCACCCATAAGCCTCATGAGGTGCATGAGCGCTATCGTGACACCAACGTATTCTGGGTGAGGGGCAAGATTCTCGAGCCGATCGTCAATTGGCTCTACATGTTCCAGAACTTCCACCTCATCCATCACCTCTTCCCGCGGATTCCGTTCTACCTCTATCCGAACGCCTTCCGCTCGCTGAAGCCGGTGCTGGAGAAAGAGCACGCCCACATCTACGAATACGAGTTCGGGCGTTAGCCAGGTGCCGTCATCGCTAATGCAGCCTGAGCTCTCCGCGGACGAAGTTGAACTCGGTGGGCGAGATCAGCCCGCGATGCGCCACCCGCACGCGATAGAGCGGGCCGTCGAGATTGGCCTCCCAGAAATCGAGAAAGTCGATGAGCTTGGGAAAGCGCGGCGCGAGATCGTAGTCCTGCCAGATATAGCTCTGCAGCAGCATCTGATGATCCGGAAGGCGGTAGATGATTTCCGCCGTGGTCAGAGCGAAGCCTTCGAGCTGACGAAGGAAAGCCGTGTCGACCATTGACGTCCCTGCACGTTTTGCTTTTGCCCCGCTTGAAACTTTAACTGCACCTCCGATTCGGGTCCAGGGTGATTCCCGAGGCAAATCAGCGCTCTAGCAGCAAATGCGCGCATCTGCTAACGTCTTAGCACTCAGGCCTTGAAAGTGCTAATATGTCCCGCTAAATAGCGCTGGGGCGGCATCACGAGGCATCCCACAGCGCAAATCCCAAAGTTTTCCGAGGAGGAGGTTCATCATGAAGTTTCGTCCGTTGCACGACCGCGTGGTCGTACGCCGTATCGAGGAGGACGATCGTACCAAAGGCGGCATCATCATCCCCGACACCGCGAAGGAAAAGCCGCAGCAGGGCGAGGTTGTCGCCGTTGGCCCCGGCGCCCCTGACGAGAAGGGCAAGGTGCAGCCGCTCGACGTGAAGCCGGGCGATCGCGTGCTGTTCGGCAAGTGGTCAGGCACCGAGGTCAAGCTCGATGGTGAGGAGCTCCTCATCATGAAGGAGAGCGACATCATGGGCGTGCTCGAAGGCGCCGTCGCCAAGAAGAAGGCCGCGTAGCAAATTTTGTCATCCTGGGGTGCTGCCGCAGGCGGCCCTCGAAGGATGTCCCCGCATTCCCCCTTGCCCTTCGAGGCTCGCGCCGAGCGAGCGCCTCAGGGCGACCACAGAATTGGAGTTGAGATTCATGTCAGCTAAAGAAGTAAAATTCTCACAGGATGCGCGAGAGCGCATGCTGCACGGCGTCGATGTCTTGGCCAATGCTGTCAAGGTGACGCTCGGCCCCAAGGGCCGCAATGTCGTGCTCGACAAGTCGTTCGGCGCCCCGCGCATCACCAAAGACGGCGTGACGGTGGCGAAGGAGATCGAGCTCGAGGACAAGTTCGAGAACATGGGCGCGCAGATGGTGCGCGAGGTGGCGTCAAAGACCTCCGACACCGCCGGCGACGGCACCACCACGGCGACCCTGCTCGCGCAGGCCATCGTCAAGGAAGGCGCGAAGTCGGTCGCCGCCGGCGCGAACCCGATGGACCTGAAGCGCGGCGTCGACATGGCAGTAACTGCCGTTCTCGACGAGCTGAAGGCCAAGGCCAAGAAGGTCACCTCCAGCGAAGAGATCGCGCAAGTCGGCACCATCTCCGCCAACGGCGACCACGAGATCGGCGCCATGATAGCCAAGGCCATGCAGAAGGTCGGCAATGACGGCGTGATCACCGTCGAGGAGGCGAAGTCGCTCGAGACCGAGCTCGAAGTGGTCGAGGGCATGCAGTTCGACCGCGGCTATATTTCCCCCTACTTCATCACCGACGCCGACAAGATGCGCGTCGAGCTCGAAAGCCCCTACATTCTCATCAACGAGAAGAAGCTCTCCAACATGCAGTCGCTGCTTCCCCTGCTCGAGCAGGTGGTGCAGGCCGGCAAGCCGATCCTGGTCATCGCCGAGGACGTCGAGGGCGAAGCACTTGCCACGCTCGTGGTCAACAAGCTTCGCGGCGGCCTGAAGGTTGCGGCGGTCAAAGCCCCCGGCTTCGGCGATCGGCGCAAGGCCATGCTGCAGGACATCGCCGTGCTCACGGCGGGCCAGGTGATCTCCGAAGATCTCGGCATCAAGCTCGAGAACGTCACTCTCGACATGCTCGGCCGCGCCAAGAAGGTGGCCATCACCAAGGATGACACGACCATCGTCGGCGGCGCCGGCAAGAAGTCCGAGATCGAGGCGCGCGTCGCCCAGATCAGGCAGCAGATCGAGGACACCACGTCCGATTATGATCGCGAGAAGCTCCAGGAGCGTCTGGCCAAGCTCGCCGGCGGCGTCGCCGTGATCAAGGTTGGCGGCGTCACCGAGATGGAGGTCAAGGAAAAGAAGGACCGCGTCGACGATGCGCTGAATGCGACACGCGCCGCAGTCGAGGAAGGCATCCTGCCCGGCGGCGGCGTGGCTCTAATCCGCTCGCAATCCGTGCTCGCCAAACTGAAGGCCGCCAATGACGACCAGCGGGTCGGCATCAATATCGTCCGCCGCGCCCTTCACGCACCGGCCCGGCAGATCGCCGAGAATGCCGGCGAAGACGGCGCCGTGGTCGTCGGCAAGATCGTGGACAAGGACGACTACGCCTTCGGCTACAACGCCCAAACCGGCGAATACGGCAATCTGGTGAAGCAGGGCGTCATCGACCCGGCCAAGGTCGTGCGCACCGCGCTGCAGGACGCTGCGTCCGTGGCCGGTCTCCTCATCACCACCGAGGCGATGGTCGCCGAGAAGCCGAAGAAGAAGGCTCCGGCCATGCCTCAGGGTGGCGGCATGGGCGACATGGACTTCTAGTCAGTCCCTGTTGCGTCAAGCGTATACGAAGGGCCGTGCCCCTTGGGGGTGCGGCCCTTTTGTTTTGCCGATCGACGGCCCGCAACGCTAAGTTAGCGCCGAGATGGCGCAGCGCAAGCAGCAGTCCAAGTCGAGTTCAACGTCCGGCCGAATCCGCGTCGGCATCGGCGGCTGGAGCTATGCACCGTGGCGCGGGGTATTTTATCCGAAGGGCCTGAAGCAGGCTGACGAGCTCAGCTACGCAACGAGCAAGCTCACCTCGATCGAGATCAACGCCACCCACTATCGCCTGCAAAGCCCGAAGAGCTTCCGCATTTGGGGGGCGACCGCGCCGGACGGCTTCGTGTTCTCAGTCAAGGGCCCGCGCCTTGTGACCCAGCAGAAGGTGCTCGCCGAAACCGGCAACTTCATCAATCGCTTTCTCAAGTCTGGGCTGGCAGAGCTCGGCGACAGACTTGGGCCAATCCTCTGGCAGTTCGCACCCTTCAAGCGTTTCGACGAGGACGACCTCGGCAAGTTCCTCGATTTGCTGCCGAGCGAGCTCGACGGAAGCCAGCTCAACCACGTGGTCGAGATTCGCCACGCGAGCTTCGCCGTTCCGCGTTTCGCCGAGCTCGCGCGCGACGCGGGCGTTACCATCGCCTATGTCGACGCCGAGGGCTGGCCGAACATCGCCGACCTTACCGGAGACGTTGTCTATGCGCGGCTGCAAAGAGGCGATGACGCGCTTGCCGCTGCCTACCCCCCTGGCGAGCTCGACGCGTGGGCCCGCCGCGCCAAGACCTGGGCGAAAGGTAGCGCCCCCGACGACCTGAAGCTGCTTGCGGAGTCCTCAGCATCGAAGCCTCGCCCGCGCGACGTGTTCATCTACTTCATACATGAAGGCAAGCTGCGCGCTCCGGCCGCAGCCATGGCCCTGATCGAGCGCCTCGGCGGCTGCCGCACGGCCTAGCCTCCGCGTCCAAATGCCCCGGCGCCGAATCCGAGGCCGGCGCGTTTAGCCCCCATATCGATGTCACGGTCGGCCGATCCGACCGACCGCCTCCAATGCTTGATGTCAGGAGGCAGCCATGTCAGACCGCACTCAGAACGCGCAAACAACCGGCGATATCGCGAGCGCCGAAGATCTCCAGCACATCACCGATACCACACCGGATCAAAGCCCGCGCCAAGCCCAGACCGGCGTTCATCCCGTCGCCATCGAGATCGCCCTTGCCGCCGCCCTTTGGTTCATCGCCGTGACCTGGGTGAGCTTCGCGCGCGGCCCCGAAGTTGACTGGGACCTTGTCGTCGTCACGCTGTTCTTCATCTTCTTCTTCGCGCTCTTCCTGTTCACTGCGTCCCATGCCTTGAACGATCCACGCTGGCGCCAGCGCAAGACGAACTTTCGCGAGTTTCTCGACAGCGAGGTGGGCACCGCCACCGGACCAATGAAGGGCCGCGAGGTCCTGATTGAGATCGCGGTGATTCCCGGGTCGCTCGCCTTCGCGGCAACGCTGATCGGCGTGATCTGGATTGCCGTGCACTAGGCGGCGGCTTCATCCCCGCGCAGCCAAGAGCGCCCGGGCCTTGGCGAGAAGCTCATCGCGGCGGAGCGCAAAGCCGGAGGCGATCCAATCCTGCTCCAGCACCTTCAGCAGCTCGCCGACCTCAGGGCCTTTGAGCTCTCCGAGCGTCATGACGTCATTGCCGTCGATCGGGAAGGATGGAGCCTGCGATCGCACCGGCAACGCCAATGCCTTGCGCCATTCTGCATCATCAGGAGAGGCGCTGGAGTCTACCCAGGCAAGCAGCAGAGCGGAGCGGTAGCATGGGCCGAGGCGATAGAAGGCTGATTTCGCTGCGGTCTCATTCGGCAAGCCCACGACGACGCCTTTCTCTGTCCCAAGCGCCAGCACCGCCTGCTCGGCGTTGGAGAGCCGCAACCGCTCGGCAAGGCGCGCCACGTCCTCCCCGACGAAGACCGCCAATGCGGCGAGCCTCAGCGCCGGATCAGGCGCCAATCCGTTTGCCGCCTCGATGGCGACCAGTCTCTCGAACCGGCCAAGCCGCGGCACGCCGCCAAGCACGCCGGTGAGAAGGCCGTAGTCGTAAAGCGCCTCGACCGCGCGCGCGGCTTGGGGTGCCACGAGAATACGCCGCAGCTCGCCGGCGACCCGTTCGGCCGAGAGCTGCTCGAGCCCGGCGCGCAGCTTCACCGCAGCCTTGAGGCCGGCGGCATCCATGTCACCCTTGCCGTAATATGCGTGGAAGCGGAAGAAGCGGAGGATGCGCAAGAAGTCCTCCTTGATGCGCGCCTCGGCGTCGCCGATGAAGCGCACCCTCCCCGCCGCGAGATCATCATAGCCGCCGAGCGGATCGAACACCGTGCCGTCGCGATCAGCGTAAAGCGCATTGAGGGTGAAGTCGCGGCGCTTCGCGTCCTCCTCCCACGAGGTGGTGTATGCAATCTTGGCGTGGCGGCCGAAGGTCTGGACGTCACGCCTGAGCGTGGTGACCTCGAACGGCAAGCCGTCGGCGATGACGGTGACCGTGCCGTGATCGATCCCGGTCGGCACGGTTTTCAGTCCTGCTTTCTCAGCGAGCGCGATCACCCTGTCCGGATCCGCGGTCGTAGCAAGGTCGATCTCCGTTACAGGGAGCCCGAGGAGCGCGTTGCGCACGGCGCCGCCAACGGCGCGCGT
>DASUZQ010000232.1:0-2640 GCA_036376815.1 Methyloceanibacter sp.
TCAGGCACGCCTTCGGGCGGAGAGGGTTGGATGGGTTCGGGCTTCAGTCTTGATCCGGCCGTGCCGATGAGTGAGGCAGTGCGCCGCGTCGCCTGTTCCGAGATCGATTCAGCCTGCGCTGCGCTCGCCGTTCCGCCTGACCGGCACAAAGGCGTCCATGACGCCCGCAAGTGCCTGAAAAGATTGCGCTCTCTCATGGCGCTGATCAGGCCCGGCCTACCCGATCCAGTCTACGCAAACCTCGCCGAGCGCCTGCGCAGCATCGCCAAAGGGCTTGCGCCTGCGCGCGATGCCCATGCTTTGCTCGATGCCATCAATAAGCTCTTTCGCGATGCCGAGGACGATACCGAGGGAACTCCGATCCCGGCCTTGCGCAACTGGCTGCAAGAGCGCCGGCAATCGGCCGCGCACAGTCTCGAAAGCAGCGCCGCGTCGGACGCCATCCGGGGACTTACCAGTGTCAGGCCGGCCATGGCCTGGCTCGCGGTCTATCCCGACGGGTTCCAATCGGTCGCCAAGGGCCTCCGCCAATCCTATCGCGGCGGACGCAAGGCCTTGGCCAAAGCCTTCGCCAGCGGCAGCGCCGAGGATTTCCACGAATGGCGCAAGACCTTGCAGCATCATTGGCGCCATATGCAGCTGCTCACCCCGTGCTGGCCGTCCGAGCTTTCGGCGCGGGTCGAACTTTCGCGCAGTCTGTCGCAAATCCTTGGCGACGACCATGACATCGCCATGCTGCAACATCTGATCTCGGCGCCGACCATGTCGTTTGCGAGCCCCGATGTCACCGCTTCCTTCTTGAAGCAATGCCGCAGCCGGCAAAGGGCGCTGCGGCGGGATGCCAAGATGCTCGGTGAGAGATTGTTCGCCGAGCGATCTCAGCCTTTCGCCGAGCGCATCGAAGCTTATTGGATGACTGCCGCACGAGCGTCGGCAAAACCCGCGCCTTTCGCACGCACCGGCAACGTCATCGCCTTCGGCGAAGCGGGAGCAGCAAGCCGCCGGGCATCGAGCTAGCGAGCACGTCAGAGGCCGCGCGGGCTTCGCCAAGCCTGGAACATCAGCACCGTCCATAGCGAAGCGTGCCAATTGCGCGTACCTTCGAGGTGTTCGGCCCAACGTTCGCGGATCGGAGCGGGATTGAGCAGGCCGCATTCCTCAAGCCGCTTCTCCGACAGAAGCTCCTCGGCCCAGGCTCGCAACGGACCCCTGAGCCACGTCCCGAGCGGAATGGCGAAGCCCGACTTCGGCCGCTCCAAGAGTTTCCTCGGCACATGCCGATAGAGCACCTGGCGCAACAGCCATTTACCTTTGCCTGCACGCATCTTGAAGCGCGCCGGCAGCCGCCAGGAGAATTCCACGATGCGATGGTCGAGGATGGGCACCCGCACCTCGAGCGCCACCGCCATGCTGGCGCGGTCGACCTTGGTGAGAATGTCGTCGGGAAGATAGGTGATGGTGTCGAGATATTGCATGCGGTCGAGCGGATCGGGGAGAGCGCGGGCGATCGCCGCATCGAAGATCGGACCCTTCGGCTCGCTTCCGCCATTGACGAGCCGATCAGGATCGTCCCAAGCGCTGACCAGGCTCAGATATCCGCTCTCTTCCCCGGCGCCGAACAATCGCGCGGCCTTGTGCATCTTGTCGGCGGCGAGCCGCGGACGCCGCCCCGCGGGCAGCACGCTGAACACGCGCTCCCAAAGCTCCGGCCCCGCGACGCCCAAGCCGCAGGCCAAAGCCCGCCCGACCGGCGCCGGCATGTTGCTCGCAAGCCTGGCAAAGCGGTGCCGCGTATAGCCGGCAAACAGCTCATCGCCTCCGTCGCCGGACAGCGCCACGGTGACGTGCTCGCGCGTGAGCTTCGACAGGAGATAGGTCGGCACTTGCGATGAATCGGCGAACGGCTCGTCGTAGATCGAGGGAAGATCGGGGATGACCGCCTGCGCCTCGACCGGACTGACATAAAGCTCGGTATGCTCGGTGCCGAGATGAGCCGCAACCGCGCGCGCATGCGGGGCTTCGTCGAAGCCCTCCTCCTTGAAGCCGATCGAATAGGTGCGCACCGGAGCGTTGCTCCGCATGCGCATCATGGCCGCGACGGTTGACGAGTCGATGCCGCCTGAGAGAAACGCGCCGAGCGGCACATCGGCGACGAGGCGCCGGCCCACCGCGTCGCCAAGCAGCATCTCGAGCGTGTCGATCGCCTCCCGGTCGCTCACCTCGAACCGCGCCCTCTTGCCGCGCTCGGCCGCCTGTTCCACGCTCCAGAAAGCGGAAATCTTCATGTTGCCGTTGGCATCGATGCTCGCCACGTGGCCCGGCGCGAGCTTATCGATGCCGCGATAGATCGAATGCGGCGACGGCACATAAGCGAGGCGCAAGTAGGCGGCGAGCGCGTCGCGGTTGAGCTCAGGGCGCCAATTGGGAAGCACCTCGAAGGCCTTCAGCTCCGAGGCGAAGACGAGACGCCCATTCTGCCGTCCGTAATAGAGCGGCTTGATGCCGAGGCGGTCGCGCACGAGGGCGAGCGTCCGGTCGCGCCGATCCCATAGGGCAAAGGCGAACATGCCGATGAGGCGCTCGACCGTGGGCTTGACACCCCATTCGGCGATGGCCTCCACGATCACCTCGGTGTCCGAG
>DASUZQ010000233.1:0-4009 GCA_036376815.1 Methyloceanibacter sp.
TGGCTCAGCCTTTCGTTCTGCCCATCTCGCTCGGGCCCCGCGTGATGCGGGCTGATACCGCGGCGGTCGCCGCGCTCGCGCTTGTCAATGCTACGATCGGAGACTGGCGCTCCTGACCTGCCATATTCGCGGAGGCGCAAACGTGCTAGGAGCGGCACGGTTCACCCCGCAAACCAAGTCCTGCAATCGAGCTAGTCTTCCCATGTCGACACGCGTAGCTGGGCCGCACGGCCCGACCATCGAGTCGCGGGACGAGCTCGTCGCTTATCTCGAAGCCGGCTCAAAGCCGATGGCCGATTGGCGCATCGGCACCGAACACGAGAAGTTCGGCTTCTACCGGCAGGGTCACAATCCGCTTCCTTACGACGGCGATCGCGGCATCCGCGCTTTGCTCGAAGGCATGAAGCGCCGCTTCTGCTGGGACGGCGTCGTTGAGCGCGGCAACATCATCGCGCTGCAGCGCCCTGATTGTCCCAAAGGCGGCGTCATCAGCCTTGAGCCCGGGGGGCAGCTTGAGCTTTCCGGCTCGCCGCTCGCGAGCCTGCACGAGACCGCCGAGGAGCTTCGCCACCATCTCTCCGAGGTGACGGAAATCGGCAATGAGCTCGGCATCGGATTTTTGGGGATCGGCTTCTCGCCGAAATGGACGCTCGCCGAGACCCCGGTCATGCCCAAGGCGCGCTACGGCATCATGCAGCGTTATATGCCGACGAGGGGTCGGCTCGGCCTCGACATGATGTTCCGCACCGCGACGGTGCAGGTCAATCTCGACTTCGCAGACGAGGCAAACATGGTGGCGAAGATGCGCGTCGGTTTGGCGCTCCAGCCGATCGCCACCGCGCTCTTTGCCAACTCGCCCTTCACCGACGGCAGGCCGAACGGTTTCCAGTCCTATCGCGCCGAAGTCTGGCGCGACACCGACCCCGACCGCACCGGCAATCTTCCCTTCGCCTTCGAGCCAGGCATGGGATTTGAACGCTACGTGGACTATGCGCTCGATGTTCCCATGTATTTCGTCTACCGCAACGGCCGTTACATCGACGCCGCCGGCGCCTCGTTCAGGGACTTTCTCGCCGGCCGCCTCAAAGAGCTTCCGGGCGAGCGCCCGACCTTCGACGACTGGGCCGACCATCTCACCACGCTCTTCCCCGACGTGCGGCTCAAGCGGTTCCTCGAAATGCGCGGCGCCGACGCAGGCCCGTTCGGCGAGCTGATGGCTCTTCCGGCCTTTTGGGTCGGGCTCACCTACGATCCGGCCTCGCTTGCCGAAGCCTCAGCGCTGATCTCCGGCTGGACGGCGAGCGAACGCCGGCACTTGCGCGACCAGGTTCCTCGCCTTGGGCTCAAGACGCCGTTTCGCGATAGTACCGCCGGCGATGTCGCGCGCGAGGCCGTCGCCATCGCCGGGAAGGGGTTGCAGCGCCGCGCCGTCGTCGACAAGGCAGGCGATGACGAGCGCAAGCATCTTGCCGCATTGGTCGAGATTGCGGCCGAAGGACGCTCGCCTGCCGACCGGCTGCTCGCCGAATATGCCGGCGACTGGAACGGCGATATCGATCGCCTATTCGACGCGCGCGCCTTCTGACCCCAGTGACTGACGCCCCTCTCAACGTTTCGCCCTCCCGATCTTTGTCGGCACAGGATGCGGTGACCGCAGCACTCCTGTTCTTCGGCCTCGCCGCGCTGTTCGCCTTCACGCGCTCGCATTGGCTCGACGATTGGGACTCGGTGAACTTCGCCTTCGGCCTCGACGATTTCGATGTCACCAAGCATTGGCCGCATCCGCCCGGCTATCCGGTCTATATCGCGGCGGGAAAGCTCGTTTATTCCGTCATTGCCGATCATGCGGCGGCGCTCACTCTCGTCTCCGCCCTGTCCGCAGCCTCCGTCGCCTCGATGTTCTACGTCTTGGAACGGCGGCACTCCGATTGGCCGGTCGCCTTGTGCGCCACCCTCATCATGGCGCTGTCGCCGCTGTTCTGGCTCCAGTCGGGGCTCGCGCTCACCGACATGTTCGGCATGGTCTTTGTGGTCGGGTTCCTGCTCGTCGAGGGAGCGACCACCACCACGCCTCGCGGCGCTCTCGTAAAGCGCATTGCTTGCGGCCTCATTGCCGGATTGTCGCTCGGCGCGCGCCCGCATATCACCCTCCTGATCGTCGTCTATTGGGGCCTGCGCGCGACCTGGTCCCGCCCCGTCGAAGCCGGGCATGTCTTGACCGCGGTGCTCGCCTTTGCCGTCGGCATCGCCGTGTGGCTGATACCCGCCTCGATCGCCACCGGCGGCCCAGAGATCTATTGGTCGGCCACTGTCGGCCAATTCGAATGGAGGTTCGGTCGGCCCGGCGTGTCGGTGCTCGGCACGCCGATCACCGGCGAATATCTGTTGGCGCGGGTTCTCGCGCTGATCGGCTCGCTTGGGCAAGCCTTCGGACCGATGCATCTCACCACGAGCCACATCGCGCGGCGCGCGGCGCTCGGGCTCCTCATCATCGTGCCCTATGTCGTTTTTGCCTGGCGCGGCGCATCGAAGTCGATAGCGCGGCCCTATCTCATCGCTTCGGCGGTCTACCTGCTGATGTTGTTCATCATGCTGCCGGTGCGGCACTTGCGCTATGTCTTGCCGCTCAGCCTCGTCGTCGGCTGGTCGGTGTCAGGCTACCTGGCTCTGTTCCGCAGGCCCTTGGTTCGCGCTATTGCGCTCGCGGTGCTGGCTGCGGTCACCGTGTTGCCGTCGTTCTTCCTGGTTGGGGCTCTGAGGAAAGTCCCGCCGCCGGTTGCGGGTCTCGACTGGGTCAAGGCAAACCGTCCGAAAGCGATTCTCTATTCAGGGTCGCTGCGGCGGCACGCGGCCTTCTATTGGCCTGAGGGCGAGGCGCTGTCGGAGCCCAAGACCGAGGCCGAATGCGACCAATTCCGCAAGAACCTTGCATCGGGCCGTCCGGTGCTTTCCACCAGTTCAAAGGTGTGCGGAATGGAGGGCGTGAAACGCGTGGTGTTCAAGCGCGACGCGCGCATTCACGACAAGCACCATTACATCCCGATCTTCGAGTTTGACAAAAGCGCCGGCGGCTCGGGTTGAAACCCTGTCCGCGAATGACTAGCTCTGGGCCTAGTCGCCGTCTCGTCCGCACACCCCTGCACGGGCGAGACGCGAGTCCGTCCCCGACGGATGCTTGGTCGACGGTAAACCCTACCGTCGACCCTTTTTTTGCCTATTTCAAATTCGCCAGCGCGTCGCCGAAGCCTTGCAGGCTGACCGGGATGCCGATGCCGGCCTCAGGCGTGTCGAAGATGATGAACATGGCGGTCCCTCCGCCCATCATCTTTTTGATCACCTCGTCTTGCAGCACCACCTCGGCGATGCAGCCCTTCTTGCTGCATTTGAGGAAGGGCGCGTTGCCGATATCCTGGTTGTCGATCTTGAGTCCAAGGCCGGTGGGCAACAGCACGCCGAGCGGCACCACGACGCGCAACAGCTTCTTGTCCTCGCCGATGGCTTTGTAGAACACCACGGTAAGCCCGACATTCGGCCGGTCCTCCGCGGTCACGCTCTGCACCAGCGCGCATTTCTCCTCCTTGGCGCCTGGCGGCGTGCGGCAGCTCACCTGCCAGGCGCCGTAGGTTTGCTTCACCACGCTGCCGGCGCCGGTCGCCTGCGTGTCTGCGTCTTGCGCACTCGCGGGGAGACCTCCGATGAGCGCAGCGGCAAACGCTGCGGCAAGCACCGTGGAAGATGGGCGGCTTGGGTCTGACAAAGAGGCTTCAGTCGCTTGCGGCATCGGGGCAGCGCGCGCTTGCACGGGTGCTCCCTCGATCGATGACAATGTGTGCTTCCCGGGTGCCGGCCATGGCGACCTTATGCGGAATGCTGTCTCAACCGGTCAAGCTTGATATATGCACGCCTTCGCCGAGCATTGGGGCCAATTTTCGACGGTTCTTGCCGCACCTGCGTTCTTCTTGTCAAAAACTGTTATCGAGCGTGCATATGCCGCAATCGCCCCAAATCT